>JAHDXX010000057.1:5087-15017 GCA_023384025.1 Sphingomonadaceae bacterium | reverse complement strand
GGTCGCTGCTTCCGGAGTGATGTCCGCACGGTCCCAATCGAAGAACACGATGTACGGGCCCTTGTTGGACGTAACCGGCGGCGGCGGCGGCGGCGGCGGCGGCGGGGGCGGCGGCGGCGGGGGCGGCGGCGGGGGCGGCGGGGGCGGCGGAGCGTCCGGCTCGCCACCGAAGTTGTAGGTCAGCGTGCCCAGGATCGAGTGCGACCGCAGCTTCGTTTCGAGATCACGGCCGATCGTGTCGGTCAGGCCGACCTTTTCAGCGCTGAAATAACGATAGCGCAGACCCACGTCCCAGCTGTCGCTGATCGGTGCACGGATACCGGCCAGAGCCTGCCAGGCAAGGCCGCTGTCCGAATCGTCGAAGGCGCCCGGGCCCGACGCCTGGATGGTGGCGTCGATCGCCGTGCGGGCCACACCGACACCGCCGCCGACGAAGCCCTGCAGGCCGTCATCGTCGCCGAAGTCGAACAGACCGTTCAGCATGAAGCTGAGGACGTTGGCTTCGCCACGGGTGGCGAACTGGCCGCTGCGGTCAAGACCGGCATTGGTCGAGGTGACCTGGCCGCCCTGCACACCGACCGAATCGACGCGAAGGGTTTCGATGTCAGCCGCGCGGTAGCTGGCTTCTGCTTCGAGGCGGAACGAGCCGAAGTCGTAGCCGACGATGCCGCCGAAGTCGTAGCCGGTATCGGCGTCGAGGTTGATGTTGTCAGCGCCGGAATTGTTAACTTCCAGGCCGATGTCTTCCATCAGCATCGGACCACCGCCGAGTTCGACGTACCACTGGCCGTCGCGAGCGAGAGAAGGCGAGGCAAGGGCCGTGGAGGCCAGCGCCATGCCAATCACGAGTTTCCGCATTATGTATTTCCCCTTTTAGCGAAAATTGAGCCACCGAGCTGGTGTTTTCTAACTTTTCCACCTGCCCGAGGCAAGCAGCCTTTGGGCCAGAAGTGTTGCAAGAATGCCGCTAAAGCCCCCCGAAAAGGGCGCAAAAGCAACAAATCTGCATGTCCCATCCGTTCTAATGCCGCTGTTGTCAATTGGTTCCGCTCAAGGTGCGGGCAGAATCCCTGCCTCGCGCAGCGCCTGGAACAGCTGCGCCAGGGCAGTCCGCGCTTCCGAATCGATTGTAGTGCCTCCAGCAGGCAATGGGGGAGGGACTGGCCTGCGCCAGCTGCCGTCCCAGGTCAGACGTTGCCCGGTGGCCGTGTCCCAGACAGTCATGCCCGGGGTCGGATGGACGATGTGCCAGGCGCCAGCGATCCAGCCGGCAAGGCAGCCATCCGCGCCACTCCAGTTGCCAGAGGCCTGCTGCCCGACCAGCCAGCATTGGCCGGGCTGCGGATCTGCCGGGGGTGCGGCAAGTTCGGCGACCACGCTTGGCTGGGCGAGCAGGTCGAGGCGGGCGAAGGCCTCGTTCACGAACATCTCCTTCTGGGCCTGTCCGGCGAACAGGAAGGGCAGGTCATGGCGCGGACTGGTGTCCGGGAAAACGAGCGGATCGGGCATGATGGCATTGCTCCCACGAGAAAGTTGGTCAGGGCAGGATGTGGAGAAGGACCGGATCGGACAGAGCATGGCTGCCGATCTGCTGGACCCACACGGTAGTGCCGGGTGCGAGATCCTGGTAATCGGAAGGGCCAAGATCGATCCCGGCGGTGCCGGTCTCCCATACGCGCACGGGGTGATCGGTCGGACCGGCGCCGACCAGGTACCTCTCGGCCTGTTCGACGAGCGGCACATCGACCCCGTCGTTCCATAGCCATGCGCCGCGGGCACGGCGGGTCCACGAAAGCTGCAAGGTGCCATCGGGGAGCATGCGCAGTCGCGGGTGCACTGGATGGAGCGGACGCAGGCTGGCGCCCCGATTGGTCAGCGTCGCTTCCGACGGTTCCGGGTCGGCGAGGCCGATGGCGGCAAAACTCTCCGCGCCAAGGGCTGCGGGCGCCAGCCCGTCGATCGGCATGAGGGCATCGTCAAGCAGAATGGCCGTAGTGCCGGGAACATGGCCGCGCTGTGCGGCAGCCTCGGTCCCGCCGCGCCCCCGCAGCAGCCCGTCGAGCCGCCAGCGACCCTCGCCCAGTGGAACCGGGGTCAGGAACTGGATCACTTCGTCGCCGAGCAGCATGCGGTTTGCCCCCTGCGCCAGCCCGCGCTCGCTGCTCGCCGCCAGCATCATGTCTGTGCCCAGCAAGGCGATCTCGACACTCGCCAGTCGTTCCAGAACGAAACCTTGTGAGGCGGGCAGAGCGGTCAAGGTCTGGCCGACGGTTGCGCGGATCCGTCCGCTCGATCCGACCGGGGTGAAGCCCGCTCCGTCGTCTGCCAGCAATTGCGCCCCTCGCCAGCCGGCGCTTTGCGCACTGGCGGCAAGGTAGCGACGCGGGCTGTCAGGCGTTGCCATGCCGTCGAGCGGCAGTTCGAATGCGAACAGTGCGCTCGGCGAATCGGACAGGTCAGGCGGGGCGGGAAACTGCCCGGGGTCTGCCGATGCCAGGTTCGCGCCGAAGTGTCGCACGCGCTCGAGCGAGAGCTCAATGCCGCTGTCGCGCCATTCCCAATCGGCCACGACCCATGTGCCGACCGTTTCCGACAGGGTCACTGTCTTGCCCGGTGCGATTGCCGGATCGATGGCAGCAGTCCGGATTCGCAGCTGCGTGGTGCCGCTTGACTGGCGCACATAGGCTGCCTGCAACAGGCCGCGCGCGGTCTGCGAAGCCAGCACTGCAGGAAATTCCAGCGTGCCGGAATCCTGCGAAGCCCCGCCTTCGCTGCGTTGCACCCCCGGTTGGTAGTCGCGCGCCGGGTCATAATAGCGAACAGCGCCCGGCACTGGCCGTGCGGCATCATCACGCAGGAGCAACTGGCCGGTCTGCCGGCCGAAATCATCGTCGCCAACGCTTGCGAGCAGACCGTTTGCGACCGGTGCCGCGGGCCCGGCATGGCCCTGTGACCGGATCACGAGACCAGTGTCGGACACATCGACGACGACCGGGTAGAACGTGTCGAGCAGGCCCAGCACGTCGCGCAAGGTGCCGCCGGTCAGCTCGAAGCCTTCGAGACCGGGCAGCGCGGCTTCGATCCGGCCCGGGTCAACGACGCCCTCCATCAGGCTGGCGAGGTCCAGCGGGTCGTCATCCGCGAAGACTTCGAATGAAAGCGCGGGCAGGCGGTTGCCGAAATCGGCCAGTTGCAGGTCCTCGAACACCACATAGGCGCAGCCACGATAGGCCGGGCTGAGGCCGCCGGGCGAAGCGGCGGCAAGTAGTGGATCGACCGGCTGGTCCGCCTCGCCTGTGTAAACCCGCAAGCTGCCGCCGACCTTCAGATCACCCGCTTCCCCCCTGACCAGTTGCCCGTCTGCCCAGATCCGCCCGATCCGCCTGATCGGACGGCTGGAAACAGCCACCGCGAACGAGCTGCTGTAGGCAAAGCTGGTCACCTTCGGTCGCCCTTTGCCGCCGCCGCTGGTCGAGCGGTTCTCGACCAGGTCGGTGGCCCAGATGATGCTGCCGCCGACCCGCGCCCTGCCGAAGACCATGGGAATGGCCGAGCCATAGCTCGATGTACTCAGCGCAAGGTCTTTCAGGCGCGGGCCTTCGCGCCCGGAGGGCTTGAACAGCAACGCATCGACCTGTCGGCCGGCCAAGGCACCGATCGCTCCGCCAATCGGGCCGCCGACGAGGGTGCCAAGCGCCCCCAGCATAAGAGTGGCCATTGCATTCAACCTTTCAAACGGCGGCGCCAGCGATGCCGCACCGCCCAGGGCAGGGGGCCGGGCATGGCCACGACGCGGCCCAGCCCGGCATGGGCATGGATGAAACTGTCGTCTCTTGCGGCAACCAGCAGGTGGTGTTGCCACGGCCCAGGCTCGACCAGCAGGATGTCGCCGGGGCTAACCGGACCGCTGCACGGCACCAGACCCGCCCGTACGGCAAAGGCGAGCCAGTGCCCGATCGTGCGGTTGTGCAGGCGGTATCCGGTCGGCGTTGCGACTGCCGTGCCGGCGCTTTCCAGAGCGCAGGCGACCAGCCCGACGCAATCGACCCCGTTCACCGGGTCGCGGCCATGGAGACGGAACGGGGTGCCGATCAGAGCACATGCGGCATCGGCGATGCCTTGCCCGCCTGTCATTGCGCGCCCGGATAGCGGGCCACCAGATCGTTGCCTGGCAGGTAGGGTTCGCCCCTGAAGTTGCGGTGGTTGGCGAAGCGGCTTGCGCAGGTTGCCAGGGTCCGGTCGCATCCTTCGGTCAGCCGGGCACGGGTGCCGGGCGCGGGCGGCGTATCCAGTGGCCGGTCGATGACCAGCCCGGCGGGATTGGCATCCACCACCCGCGCCCGCAAACCGGCTAGCGGACCGTCAAGCCAGACCAGCGTGCCATGGCGGAAGAGGCCGGGGTCGATCGCGGCAAAGCCGATCCTCTCATCCGGATCGGACCAGGCATTGACCACGGCGGTTACCGTATGGCGGGCGGCACTCAGCCCGCAACCCGGGCCGCAGAACTGCGCGCGGCAAAGCGGGCTGGTGCGCGGCACCGGGTCGACATCAAGCGCGGCCTTGGCCGAACGCAGATCCGCGCTGAAGCGCCCGTCCGAAACTGAAATCCGGCCCAGCGTGCCGCGATAGAGCACGGTGCTCTCCAGCGTTTCCCAGTCGACCACGCCCATGGCAACACCAGCCCCGTCGAACCGGCCGCGACGCAGGTCCGCTGCGTCGATGCTGTCATGGGTGAGGGCACCTTCGACTTCGGCGCTGTCGTCATCAAGGCGGGCGCTGCGCCGGATGGCGCTGGGGACCATGCCGGGCGCTGCGCGGTGCAACATGCCGTCGAACCACAGGTCGCGGTCGTGGCTGACGAAGGCGAGAGCCACCCCGTCGCGGCGGTAGAGGCGCCAGAACGTGGCAATGCCTTCGAGCTCACCGGCGCGGAACACCCGGCTCATGACGCCTCGCGCACTTCGATGAGCGGCACGCTCGGCACCTCGCCCGCAGCGAAGGCCGCGCCGGCCACGGTCAGGCGGTCTTCGGCGAACCGGACCGGCACGTCGAACAGGAATCCGGCCCTGACCTCGGCTCCGGCAGGCGGAGCCGCGCTGAACACGACCACGCCTCCTTCGTCCAGAGTCCAGCCGCTTGCCTGTGTGCCGCCGACGCTGACCGAGACGGAGCCGCTGCGGGGCCGGGTGATCCGCCGCACCTGGGCATCGCTGCCGGTGCCATAGCGTTTGACCAGCGGGAAACGCGCGCTCTGCCCGTCACCGGTGCCGAGAAGCTGGTCTGCTGGCCCGGGTACTCCCGTCATCGCGTTCGAGCTGCAGTCGAACGGGTCGGCAAAGCGGAAGCCGCGGGCCGCCCCCCGCCGGGCGCGGAAGAACTGCAACAACACGGACAGTTCGGCTTCGGACCGGATGCCGGGGCCGACGTCGTAGCTCATCCGCGCGTCGCTCCACAGGGTGTTGCGCCGTTCATGGCCCGAAGCGGTGACCGCGACCGTGGTGGAGAATTCGGGGCTGGCCGACACGTCGCGGCCGGGCGCGAGCGGGTAGAGCACGTCGTCGAAGGCGTCCATGGGTTCCTCGCTGGGTGGGGGAAGGCGGGTGTATCCGTCGCGCGCGACCTGCGGCAGCGCCCAGCCATAGCGGCGCGGCAGGTCGCGCATCGGCGCGCTGTCGAGCGCCGCATCGATCGCGCGCCAGTGGCTGTCAGCCTGCTCCGGCAGCAGCACGAAACCGGCGAGGTACTCGGTCCGGTCCTGCGGATAGGCGAGCCGCTGGACCGCGAAATCCCATGCTGTGCGCCGATCGGCCTCGTGACCGCCGGTCAGCCAGTCGTAGTCTTCCAGCTGCAGCCCGTCGTACAGCGGCCAGTTCCAGGCGCGGGGCAGGTTGGCGCGATAGAGTTCCGGCATCGCCGGGTCGAGCACGGTCGGCGTGAAGACCAGCAGCCGGACCTGCGCGGCAGGCCCCGCTTCCATAATGACACGGTGGCGGATCGCGCTGGTCGACTGGGCCAGCACGGAACCGGCTGTATCGAGCAGGGCCTTCTGCGCCGCCGTCAGCGGGGCGCGCATGTCGGCGATCACTGCCGGGTTGCCGCCGAAGCGCGCGCGCGCGGCATCATCGTAGAGGCAGATCCGCCCATCAGCCATGACCCACCACCACGGCTCGCCGATCTGCAGCACCTGCGGCGCGCCGGCATCAGCGAGCAGGCGAACCAGCCGCGCAAAGGCATTGCGCAGGAAGTTGACCACCGTGGTGTTGGCCGGGCTCAGCAATGCCGACGGCGGTGACCATCCTGTCAGCGCGGGCGATCCGTCGTGGGCGCGCTGCATCCAGGCCGGGGGGCAGTTCTGTTCCAGCAGTTCGTACGACAGCGACGGGATCGGCTGGAACCCGGCGGCAAGCGCGCGCCGGAACAGGTCGAGGTGCCAGACGCTGGCCGGCTCCGCCAGCTCGCACAGGCTGTTCACTTCCATCCGCGCGCCGACCGGGCGGACGCGGTAATAGTGGCTCATGCCGACGTAATGGACAAAGCTGCCGCGATAGCCGAGCTGCTCCATGGTGCGCAGCAGGCGTGCCGGGGTCTGGTTGAAGCTGTCGTCGTAGGCGGTGCAGATGCCGGTTCCGTGCGGGGGCAGCACCGCATCGCCGATCGCGATGACCGCGTTCCGGCCGTCGCAGGAAATGTCATGCATCTCGGCCCAGCCATTGGCGCGAGCGGCCAGCCGGGCGGTGCTGCCGGCAACATAGCCGGGCGGGACCAGCGAGATGAACATCCGCCCGATCGCACGGGGCCAGACGGGTTCGCCGGGCAGGCTCCATCCGGCAGCGAGGCTCGAAAACGGCAGTTCGATGGTCGCATCGGTCGGGCTGCCGCTGGCATAGTTCCACAACCGGACGAACCAGGTCCGCTGTGTGCCCGAAGCGTCCTCGCCTTCGATCGTCAGGGTCGGACCGTTGGGTGCATCAAGCGGGATCAGCCCGCCGGAACGCCAGCGGAACCGCAGCACGCAATGGGCATAGTCGCGCACCGTGTCGTAGCGCAGCAGCGGGTGGTCGAGGGTGTCCTCGCTTTCCCAGATGAGCCCGGCGAGTTCGCCCTCATGGTGGAACTCGCAATCCACCCGCAGGCTGTCCGGCCCGGTCGTGGTGACGCTGGCCATCATCGGGCGGGGGAAATTGACCGTCCAGAAGCGGGGGTCGAACCGCTGGATGTAGCCGCTGTCCTGCCCGGTGCGGTGCTTGGCGAGCCAGAATGCCATGGCGAGGTTCCTCAGTACGATGCCAGCGCGCGGCGCACTGCACTGGCGACCTGGCGCGACGAGCGCTGGAGCGAGGCCGGGGCAGAAGCTCCGCGTGGCTGGTTGAGCGTGATCGCCACACGCACTTCGCGCGGGGCACCGCCGGGCACGGATGGTTCGACCCTTCCGGCGCTGGTCGGCACGAACAGTTCCGGGCCGCGCTCGCCGACCAGATAGCCGCGCCCCGGCGCGACCGGACCGCCGGTGGCGCGCCCGGGCAGACCGAACACCGCGCCAAGCAGGCCGCCGAGCAACCCGCCGCCGCCCTGCCCGCCACCGGCCCCGCCGCCGATCCCGCCAAGGATCGAATCGAGCCCCATCTGCAGCGCGTGCGCGGCGATCTGGTCGAGCGCCTGCACCGCGATCCGGCGCAAGTCGTCGAAGCCGAGGCTGCCGCGCCGGATGGCGGACAGCAGCCCGCGTTCCAGCACGCCGCCGGCCTGGGCAAATCCGTCCAGCAGGGTGTTGTCGAAGCTGCCGCGCATGCGGGCGATATCGGCTTCGAACCCGGTGGTGCTGGCGCGTACGTCCACCAGCAGGCGGTCGATCTCATCATCCATGGTCGTCGGTCTCCAGCATGCGGTCGAATTCGGCGCGGGTCAGGCCGGAAGGCGGTGCCGCAGGGTCGGCGAGCGCCATGGCGAGATCGGCCGGGGTGGCAGCCCAGAAGGTGTCGGGCGCCCAGCCCAGCGCCCGGGTGGCGAGGGGGAAGAGGCGGACAGCCTGCCCGGCAAGTGTATCGCTCACCCCCGCCCCTGCAGGATCGCACCCAGCAGCGCGCGCAGCGGCACGGCACAGGCGGCGAGGCCGAGACTGACCACCGCTTCGCCCACCGCATCGCGGGTGAGGCCGCCACGGTCGATGAGGCAGTGCCAGAACAGCGCTGTCATCTCGGCAAGGCCCAGCTGTCCTGCGCCCGCGCGCTCGACCAGCGCGAACAGCGGGCCGAGTTCTTCCTCGGCGGCGACCAGCGCGGCGAAGCTGGGGCGCAGTACGCGCGATTCACCCGCGATGGTGAGCGCGGCCTCGCCCCGCAGCGGGTTGGGGTTGGCCTGGGCACCGCTCATGCCGGCACCACCGCGCCGGAGCTTTCCAGCTGGAGCGTGTAGTTGCGCTCGCCGTTGAAATCCCCGGCATAATCGAGCCGCTGGACCAGGAACCGGCCTTGCAGCCGCTCCCCGTCCTCGAAGCTCAGTTCATAGTCGGCGATGGTCCCGGCAAGCGCATGGGCCCGGATTGCGGCTTCGGCGGCTGACCCAAGGAAAATGCCGCTCGCCGCGACCGAGACCGAACGCGTGCCCGCGCCCGACAGCAGGTCGCGCCAGCCGCCCGATTGCTTGTGGGTGACGACCACGGTGTCGCCGTTGATCGACATCTGCGTGGTGCGCAGCCCGGCGACGGTCTGGTAGGCTGGCGGGGTGGCCCCGTCGCTGATCTTGAGGAGGAAGGCGGAACCTTTCTGGGCGGTCATGGGGTATTCTCCGGTTGAGGAAAACGGTCCTCCCCAAATTGCGAGGCCATTTGGGGAGGTGGCAGACGCCGCAGGCGGCTGGCGGAGGGGTATGGAGCTCAGCAACTGCCCCTCCACCACCGCCTTCGGCGGCGGTCCCCCTCCCCGCTTGTGACTGCGTCAAAAACGGGGAGGATTGATCAGGGTCGTTCGAGCAGGCGGAAACGGTATTCGAGCAGCATCGAGCGCACATTCCGCTCCCGCCGCTCGGCGCGGGCGCGCAGGAACAGGATCGAGGCGACCTCGAATTGGGGATGGTCGCGCGGCAGCGCTTCGATCCGCTGGCCCAGCGCGCGGACCAGGGCGCCGTCGGCTGCCGGATCGTCGCCGCGGGTGGTCAGCTCCACCGCCACGCGCACCTCGCGGCCCTGCCGGTCCTTGGTGCTCCAGTCAGCCGAGGCGCTGGCAGCAATCCCGAGCCAGGGCGGCGCGGCGCGCGGCGGCGCTTCCTCCTCGATGGCGTTCAGGGCATCGAGCGGTGCGGGGGTGGCGCGCAGCCAGGCGATCAGCGCGGCGCGCAGGTCGAGTTCCATGGGCTAGTCCTTGGTCGTGAAGAGCGGCCACAGCAGCCGGGCCATGCGCCAGCGGCGCGGATCCTCGCGCCGGGCGAGCAGGCGGTTTGCGGCGCGGGCCTCGGCCAGCCGTGCGGCCTTGCGGGCCAGGCCCTGTGCGAAGGCGTGCGGCGACAGGGCGGTTCGGGCGCGGATCATGCGAGCGAGACCCGGCGCCAGGGCCGCCACAGCGCGGCGACCGCTGCGGGCAGGGCCGCGTCATCGCCCTTGTCGCGGCTGCGGTAGAGATGCGTGGCGAGCCGGATCGTGCCGTGGCGCAGCGATTCGGGAAGGCCGCTCCACGCGCTGGCGAGCCCTGCCACGTAGCGCACCTCGACCCGGCCTGCGGCGCCGGGGCGGAGCACCCGGACCAGCCCGGTGCCGTCGGCGTCAATGTCGAGCGTGTAGGCATCGCCCGGCAGGACGATTGTCCCGCCGTCAGCGGGCAGGCCGTGAACCTGTGTGACCGCGCTGACCGGGCGGGCAGTCAGGCGCTGCCATTCGGCCCTGACCGGCAAGACTTCCGCGCAGGTCTGGACCAGCGGCATCGTGCCGGTGAAGGCCTC
>JAHDXX010000057.1:0-5077 GCA_023384025.1 Sphingomonadaceae bacterium | reverse complement strand
ACCAGCAGGCGGGCGAGCAGGGCGTCCTCGGCAGAGGTGCGAATGCCGAGCCAGTCCTTCAGTTCGGCAAGCGCGGGCGCGCCGGGATCGGCGGGCGCGATGATCGTGCGGCGCATGGGCTGCTCCGGGAATGGGGGTTGAAACAGAAAGCCCCCGCACCGGCAGGGGGAACCGGTGCGGGGGCGGGTATCCTCCCCGGGACGGGGAGGTCTTCACGGCGACGAGTACAAGCGGTGTTCAACTCCCCCTCCCCTAGGGGAGGGGGCAGGGGGGTGGGGGTTCGACGTTTGATTTAACGCGGCACACCCACCCCCAGCCCCTCCCTCAAGGGAGGGGAGCAGGCTGGTTCAGGGCTGCCCCCTGGACTACGCCTCGACCCGCAGCAGCTTGATCGCGCTGGAGTCGAGCACCTGGCCACCCACGCGCCGGGTGGCGTAGAAGTGGACGAACGGCTTGTTGGTGAACGGATCGCGCAGGATCTGCGTCGCGCTGCGTTCCGCGATCAGGTAGCCGGCGCGGAAGTTGCCGAACGCGATCGGGGTGTCGCCTGCGGCAAGATCGGGCATGTCCTCCGCCTCGATCACGGGGTAGCCCAGCAGGCGGTCGGGTTGCCCCTCGACCAGCCCCGGCTGCCACAGGAACGCGCCGTCGGCGGTCTTGAGCTTGCGCACCGTGGCGAGCGTGGCAGAGTTCATCACCCAGCTTGCCCCTTGGCGATAGCCGCTGCGCAAGGTGTGAACGAGGTCGAGCAAGGTGTCCTCAGGCGCTGCGCCGAAGCCGCTCGCATTGCCGGTGCCGATATACTGCACCGTGCCGAACGGGCGCACACCGTCGGCCGTGCTGGCGAAGGGGGCAGAGAGAAACCCCTCGGGCTGGTTGACCCCGGTGCCGTTGACGAAGGCATTGCCTTCGGCGCGGGCGAATTCCATTGCGATCTCGCTCGCCAGCCAGGATTCGAGGTCGAACCCGGCATCATCGAGCATGGCCTGGCTCGCCGCCGGATTGGCGTAGAGCTCGCCGCTGGGCGGGGCGATTTCGGCGAACTGCGGCGTGGCGGTCTCGGGGCGGGCGGCGGTCTCGCTGACCCAGCCCGAAGCGGTGCCGCCCGTGGTGACGAGCTTGCGGTAGCCCGCGCTGCCGGTCTGCACCACCTGGGCGATGGCGCGGATCGGGCTGATCGCGGTCAGTTCGCGGGCGATCATCGCGTCGATCTCGCGCGGCACGGCATAGCCGCCATCCGCCGGGACCGCGCCGCTGATCGACTTGATCTCCGCGGTGGAGCCGCGCCGGAGATAGCCGTCGATGAAGCCCTTCACCTCAGGGCTGTCGGCGCTGCCGCCAATGGCGGGGCGCTGGGCGGCGCGGGCGACGCGGTCGATCCGGGCCTTCACCTCGTCGACATCCGTGCGGAGCGCGGCGACCTCGGCTTCAGTCTTGTCCTGCCGGGCGACGATGTCGAAACTGGCTTCGGCCGGGTCGATGACGGGTGCGGTGGGGGTAGCGGTATCCATGGGCATTCACCTTTCGTGGGGGGTCAGGGGGTAACGAAGTGCACGCGCGCGGCGTGCTGCAGCGGGTGGGTGACGAGGCTGATCTCGATCAGGTCGACGGTCTCCAGCACGCGGCCTTGCGGGGTGTGGCGGGCCTTGCGGGCGCGGTAGCCGAAGCTGAGGCCGTTAACCGTATGGGTTCGCAGCATGAGGGCAGAACGGCTATCGGGGTTGTCGATCGTGGCGATCACCCGCAGGCCTCGCGTATCCTCGCTAGCCTGCTCGACCCAGCCGATCCGCTGTTCGGGCCGGTGCTGCCAGTAGAGCGGCAGCGGCTCGCTCCGTGCGGCGAGCGTCGCAGCGAAGGCACCCGGGCGGATCGTGTCGCGCGCGCCGTCGGGCACGTCGAACAATGCGGCGTATCCTGCCAGCCTCATGACTCATCTCCGTTCGTGTCGAGCATAGTCGAGACACAGGCGCGCAGGGTTTGCGGTGTCTCGACTACGGCCTGCGGCCTCCGCTCGACACGAACGGAAGGGGTTGCGGCCAGCCTCATTTCAAGAGCCCCGGCATGCCGAGCCGCACCGCGATCCCGACCAGCAGCAGCGCCAGCACCCCGCGCACCAGCCATTCGACCGCCGCCTTCCACGCGCTCGCCTTGGCCTGGCGCCAGGCGCTGAGCAGCTCGCGCAGTTCGTCGATATCGTCCTGCGCGCCCTCGTCGCCGAGGCCGAGGCGGGCGAGCGCGCGAGCCGCACCGACTTCGCTCGACTCTTCCACGATCGCGCGCAGGGTGACGAGGTCGCTGCCCTCGCTGTCGGCCTGCGCTATCAGGCGGGCGAGCATCTCTTCGCGGGTCATGGCGTGTCTCCTGCGCTATGTGTTTCCAGGCCGAGCATGCGGCGCTTTTCATCGTCGGAAAGGAAAGTGGCGGCGCTAACCTGGGCCCACAGCCGCTCGCGGTCTTCCGACAGGGCGGGTATCCGGTCGAGGTCGACCGCCAGCACCGCATCCGGGAACCATGCCGCCAGCCCTTCGGCCAAGCCGGCGTGGATCTTCCCCGCCAGCGGCAGCAGCGTGAGCCGCCACAGCGCGCGGCTTGCCTCGCGGTAGTTGGCATAGGTGTTGTCACCCGGCAGCCCGAGCAGCATCGGCGGCACCCCGAAGGCGAGCGCGATGTCGCGCGCGGCGGCGGCCTTCAGGGTGGCGAAGTCCATGTCGGCGGGCGAGAGCGCGACCTGCTGCCACTTCAATCCGCCTTCGAGCAGCATCGGCCGCCCGGCATTGCCCTGCCCCTGGTAAGCGAGCGCCAGCTCGGCCTTCAGCCGCTCGAACTGCTCGGCCGTCAGCCCCGCGCCATCGCCCGGATCGTAACTCAGCGCGCCCGAGGGCCGTGCCGCGTTGGCGAGCAGCGCGCGGTTCCACTCGCTCGCGGCGTTGTGGATCGCGATGGCCTGCGCGGCGGCGGCGAGCTGGCCAGCGCCATAGTGGTCGTCCGCCGGGTGGAAGCTGCGGATATGGATGAGCTCCGGCCACCCGGCTTCGTCTTCCAGCGGAATGTCGAGCGAGCGCCCGGCGAGCGCATAGCGGTAGGCGGCAGGCCACCCGTCCGGCCCCGCCACCACGCTGACCCGCTCGGGCCGCAGGGCATAAAGCTCGACCGGCTGGCCCGCCCCGTCCTTGACCACCTGGACATAGGCATTGCCGTGGAGCAGCAGGTGCGCGGCCACTGTCTCGACCAGCGACTGCCCCGCGCTGGTCGCGCCAATCAGGCTGGTGAGCGCGGGGTCGGCGGGGAGCAGCGGCGCGCTGCCGACCCCCTCTGCCACCACTCGCACCGCGCGCTGGGCGACGGGGTTGTCACAGAACCCCTCGCGCACGCAGCGGCTGTAATCGAACGGACGCGGCCCGGCAGGCGCACCCGCGTCGAACGCGAGCGCCCAAGGGGAAACAAACCCGCGCGCCAGAGGCACGCGCGGCTGCCCCCCGCCCTTGAGGGCGGAGGTGATCGTGGTGAGGAAGGACATCCTCTACTCCTTTTTCGTGGGAAGTTCTTTCGCTCGTATCACGAGCAGAGCGACAAGGACTCAGCCTTTGCCGTTTACTTTATTCAACAGCTCCAAGCTCTTCTCGAGGGCTGGCGGCAAATATCCGTCGGCATGTCTCTCAGCCGTAGACCGAAAAACACCTTTTGTGAACGAACCCAAAAGTAATGCTATTCCAGAGATAAGACCGACGACAAAAGTTGCTATCGCAATAGGGCTTGCGGATAGGAGCGGACTCTTCGCATGGAATATCGATAGTGCGAGAAGAGATAGTATCCCAATTATTGTGGCTAACACAATTCTTCCGACAACTACCCTAGCCCGATTGAAGAATCTCTGTTCTTCGCGCAGATCTTCAATGTAGTCTGTTAATTTTGTGCCTAATTGGGAATTGACTTGCAGTTGCTCTAGTAGCGGCTCAATCTCCGCGATCCGCTCTTCAAGCTTTCGCAATTTTTCATCTGCGGACTCTTGATTCGCTTGATCGCCGGCCGCGTCAGCCGCTGCCTGGATCGTCTGGAAATCAGGATCATCCGATTTAGGCGGCGGCTTTCTTGACAAGCCTTTTCGCCTTCAATGATTCAAAGTGACGCTTGATCTCGTCAAGATCCAAATCTGTAAATGCACCTTCCTCGTAAGCTTTGCTCCAAGGAGTACCAGCCTGATGAGTTAAATTTGATAACGTAAACGCAGAAAGCTTACCGTAGGAATTTACTACCATACGAACGATCTTTTCTTCGTCGTCGCTAAGCTCCTCGGAAAGCGGAATTTGCGTCCCACGCACATAGGCACGGCCTTCTATTGGCCTAGAGCCGAGACCCGAAAACGCATTGTACACTGAGCGAAAGACTGGACCATAGCGCCACGCCTCGGGATCCTCGTTAACGAGTGGCTTACCCAACAGAGCAAGCGCCCAGCCGTCTGCGATATATACAAGTTTGATGAGCTGCATAATCGACAGGGGTTCCCCTGCCTCTTGGCGGATATCAAGAATCCGATTTGCAATAGCCCTTGGGTCGTGGGCGCCATCGCGTGACATTGTCGCCCTTTCGTTCATGATTTGTATGTAGGGCTAACCCTATGCGCAGTCAATCTCATTGCCTTGGGGCGTATTCCGAGCATGCTATTCCTCACCCCAGCCGTATCCTCGGCCCCGCCTTCCGCCCAAGCATCAGCTCGCTGAGCGCCCACACCAGCGCGTCTGCCCGGTCGGGCGAGCGGCCCGGGCCTTCGTAGCCGCCGCCGGCCATCAAGCCGCACAGTTCGTCCTCCAGCTTCGGGAACGTGCCCGCGTGGCGCACCCGCCCGGCCTCGTAAAGCGCAGCCACGGGCTCGGCTCTCGCGACCTTGCCCTTGCTCGCGTGGACCAGCTTCAGGGGCAGCGAGACATCGGCGGCGCGCAGCACGCTGGCGACCATCGCGCCGCCCTGGTTCGCTTCGGCGACCACCCGGTCGGCCTGCCATTCGCGCGCGGCATTGGCGACGGTGCGGGCCCAGCGTTCGGGGCTGGCCTGCTCTATCGAGGCATCGGCGAGCACCGCT
>JAHDXX010000056.1 GCA_023384025.1 Sphingomonadaceae bacterium | reverse complement strand
AAGGGGCTGCGGCTGCTGCTGGTCTGCCTGTTCCTCGGCACCGGCGCGCTCGCAGCCATCGGCACGCTGACCGGCGCGATCGAGCGCGAACTTGCCAGCCGCGGGCAGGAACTGCTCGGCGGCGATTTCGAGGTCGAGGTATGGCAACGCGACCTCAACCGGGACGAGAAAGCCGCGCTGGCGGAATACGGCACCGTGTCCGGCGGCACCCGGATGCAGGCCATGGCCCGCGCGGGGGAGGAAGCCGCCCCGGTCGAACTGAAGGCCATCGACGAGCGCTGGCCGCTCTACGGCACGGCCACGCTGGCTGACGGGCGTGAAGTCGGTGCCCCGCCTTCCGGCGAGGCCTGGGTCGCACAGGGTGCTCTCGACCGGCTCGGGATCAAGCTGGGCGACAGTTTCCGCGTCGGCACGGTCGACCTCGTTGCCGCCGGGGTGATCGGCGAGGAACCGGACCGGTTGTCGGAAGGGTTCCAGCTCGGCCCGACGGTGATCGTGGCCAAAGATGTGCCCGCGCGCGCCGGGCTGACTGCGCCGGGCGCGCTGTACCAGAGCAAGTACCGCGTCGCGTTCGCCAACCCGCAGCGCGATCCCGTGCAAGTGCAGGAAGAACTGGAGGAACGCTATCCCGACGCCGGGTTCGACTACCGCACCCGCGACCGCGCCTCGCCCGGGGCTGACCGGTTCGTCGGGCGGATGGGCGAGTTCCTGACGCTGGTCGGGCTCGCCGCGCTGGTGATTGCCGGGATCGGCATCGGCGGCGGGGTGGCGAGCTATCTCGAGGCGCGCCGCACCAGTGTCGCGACGCTCAAGGTGCTGGGCGCGACCAGCGGCGACATCGCCCGGATCTACGCGCTGCAAATCGGCGCAGCGGCGCTGGCGGGAACGGTCGCAGGCCTGATCGCGGGCGTGCTGGTCACCCCGCTGCTCAGCGTGGCGCTACAAGGGCTGCTGCCGGTCGATACCGGGTTCGTGTTCGCGCCCGGCGCGCTGCTGCTGGCGGCGGGTTTCGGCCTGCTGGTGGCGCTGGTGTTCGCCGCGACCCCGCTGGTGCGCGCGCGCAGCTTCCCGGCGATGGCGCTGATGCGCGCCCGCGTCGCCCCGCTGGCGCGCGACAAGGCGGCGCTGCCGTGGGTGCTGGGCGGGCTGGCGGCGATCGTGTTGCTGGTGCTGGTCACGTCGGACTACCCGCTGCTGGCGGGCGGTTTCCTCGCCGGGGCGGCCGTGGTGCTGGGGCTGCTTGCCCTGCTCGGCTGGGGCTTGCGCCGCCTTGCAGCCAGCCTGCCCCGCCCGTCCAATCCGCTGCTGCGCAACGCGCTCGCCAACCTCCACCGCCCGGGCAGCTCGACCGGGGCGCTGGTGACGGCGCTGGGGTTCGGGCTGAGCGCCTTTGTGCTGCTGGCGGGCATCCAGAGCAGCATCAACGGCAATATCGAGCGCAGCGTGCCGCGCGAGGCGCCGGACTATTTCGTGCTCGATATCCCGCGCGACCGGGGGCCCGAATTCGCCGCACTCGTGCGCGAGCAGCATTCCGATGCGGCGATCAACATGGTCCCGACCCTGCGCGGGGCGATCCTTGCCTATGGCAAGAAGGACGCGATGATCCGCGTCTCCGAACTGGAGGAAATTCCCGAGGGCGCCTGGCCGCTGCGGGGCGAACGCGGCCTGTCCTATGCTGATGAGCTTCCGCCCGGCAGCACCCTGACCGGCGGCATGTGGTGGGGGCCGATGTACCAGGGCGAGCCGCTCGTCTCGGTTGACGAGGAGTTCGCGCGCGCGATCGACCTCGAAGTCGGCGATTACCTGACCGTCGGCATCCTCGGGGTCGAGCGGACCGCGAAAGTCGCCAGCCTGCGGCGGCTCGACTGGGAGAACATGGGGTTCAATTTCGTGCTGGTGTTCAGCCCCAACACCCTGCGCGACGCGCCGCACAACCTGACCGCGACAATCGAGCTGGGCGATGGCGCGACACCCGGCCCCGAGCTGCTGCGCGCGCTGGTGCGGCAGTTCCCATCCACGTCCGTCATCGAGGTGGGTGACGTGCTGAGCCAGGCGCAGACCATCCTCGGGCAGGTCGGCGTGGCGACTTTCGCCGCTGCCTCCGTGGCGGTGCTGGCAGGGCTTGCCGTTTTGATCGGGGCGATTGCCGCTGCCCGTGCCGCCCGGACTTACGACACCGTGGTGCTGCGCGTGCTCGGCGCGAGCCGCGGGCAGATCCTCGCCATGCAGCTGGCCGAATATGCGCTGCTGGCGCTGATGCTGGCGGGCGTGGCGCTGCTGCTCGGCACCGGGCTCGCGTGGCTGGTGATCACCCGGCTGTTCGAGTTCGACTGGCTGCCCGACTGGGGCGAGATCCTGCTCGTGCTCGGCGGCGGGATCGCCTTCGTGCTGGTGTTCGCGCTGGCCGGATCGCTCCCGCTGTTGCGGGCCAAACCAGCCCAGGCGCTGCGGGCGCTTTAGGCGCACAGTCAGACCGGTCCAGGAGCCGGTCCGGGGCCGGAGCTTTCGCGCCCGCAATGAAAAGGGGCCCCGCTCAGCAGGGCCCCTTTCGTTTTCCTGACTGGCAGGCGGTCGCCCGCCTACAGCAGCGAGCGGTTATTCGAACACGCTCGTGTCCGCCCGGCCTTTGGGATCGGCGCCGAACCGGTTCGGTCCCGCCGTGCCTTCCAGGCACATGAAGACCAGAACGATCAGTCCTCCGACGAAGGGAATGAAGCCGAGGAGCACGAACCAGCCCGACTTGTCCTGATCATGGAAACGGCGCACCTGCACCGCCAGCGCCGGGATGAAAGTGCCCAGCGCAAAGATCACCAGCAGAATCTGCCAGATACCGAATTCAGCCTCGGCAGTGGGATCATCCATCGTGTCCAGGCCGCCGCCAAGGAACACGAGTGCAGCATAGACGATCACAGTGAACAGGATGAACATCCAGTACTCCTTACGCCGTGATCGGCCCGAAAAATCCGCATAACGCTTATACGGCAAAAACATCCATTCCATCTCAGTCCTCCCCCAAATTGCCGGGCGTGCCCGCCCGTTCGGGGAGAAAACCACACATAAACCGCTCTGGCAAAGAAAAAGGGGCCCCGCCGTAGCGGAACCCCTTCCCTTTGGTCGCCTGAGCGAATGGCTCAGAACTTGAAGCGGACCACTGCGCCGTAGGTGCGCGGTGCGCTCGGGTAGCCCGAGACGGTTCCGGCCTGCGCCACGCCGTCGAACACCGTGAGGATGTACTTGTCGTTGAGCAGGTTGCGTGCCCACACGCCGACTTCGACCCCGTTCTCGAGCGCGAAGGTGCTGGACGCGTTGACCAGGTTCACTTCACGCTTGAAGTTGTTCGGACCGGCGGTCGGCAGACCGTTGGTGTTGATCAGCGTGTTGCTCTCGTGGCTGAAATCGATCCGGTTGATCCAGCGATGCCCGGCATCGAATTCCAGCGTGTGGGTTGCCGAAGTGGCGATGTTCCACGACGGAATCCCGCCCGGACGCAGGCCCGTAAGGTCGCCGGTCGGGCTGCCCACGAAGCTGTCGAACACCGGGTCGAGGTAGGTCATCGCGAAGGTGAACACCAGGCTGTCGGTCGGCTGGATCCGGGTGTCGAGTTCGAAGCCCTTGACCGACTGTTCACCCGCGTTGTTGAGCTGGAAGCCGGTGCCGGTGAACAGGAAGCTCTGGAAGCCCTTGAGCGTCTGGTCGAACAGCGCGAGGTTCACGCTGAGGCCCGGCCACTGGCCCTTGAAGCCCACTTCCCACACTTCCGCTTCTTCCGGCCCGGCGAAGCGCGAACCGGTGGTCAGGTTGGTAATTGGCAATCCCGCATTGGTTATCGGGGACGACGGCGAAAGGAACGAGCTGCCAGCCAGCACAGATGGCCTGCTGCCATCCGGCAAAACGGGCCGCGGGCCGGGGATGTAATCCCCGAACAGCGGGCGGCTGTCACGCGACAGGTTGACCGAGCTTGCCTTGTAGCCGGTAGCGTAGCTGACATAGACGTTGATGGCGCTGCTGATCTCGTAGGCAGCGCGCAGCGTGTAGGTCAGCTTGTCGTCGCGGGTGCGGCCATCCTCGACTGCGTTGGGGATGGTCAGGAACGGCGGCTGGAACTGGAACGGCGCCAAGCCAAGCAGCGGATTGCAGCTATTGGGCGCCGATGTCGGTGTACAGGCTGTCGTTGCGAGCGCTCCCAAGAACGCTTGATTCGCTGCAGGCAACGCTAGGAATTGTGCCCGGTTTTGCACTGCGCCGACGGTGGCAAGCGTGATGAACCGATCAACCAAGTTTATGTTGGACAGTTCGTCGAAAGCCTGCCCGGCGAGCGCGAAGTCCTTCTTGTCGTCGGTGTAGTTGAACCCGGCCGTGAACACGAGACCGTCAACCGGCTCGAAATCGAGCGTCCCGAACACCGACCACGACGTGTTGTCCATGCCGTAGACTTCGGAGGTCAGCAGGCCGGGCGAAAAAATGCTATTCTGCGGGACGCCAAGCGCAGTCGGGGTTTCCAACGCATTGAACGAAAAAAGCGGATTACCCGACGCCCCGCGCGCAAGCAATGTGAAAAAAGATCGCGCCGCCGCACCAACATTGAGCTGGCTTTCCTGCGTGATCGACTCGTCGAAGTAGAAGCCGCCGAGCAGGAAGTTGAGCGGGCCGTCGAAGTCCGACGCCACGCGCAGTTCCTGGGTGAAGGTTTCAACCTGCTGGTCGCGGATTTCGCTGATGATGTCGGCGCTGGTGAAATCGACGTCCTGATCGACGAAGTTCTTCAGTTCGCGATAGGCGGTGATCGAGGTCACTGTCAGCGGGCCGGCTTCCCAGTTGACCTGCGCCGAACCGCCGTAGTTCTTCACGCGGTTTTCCGGCACCTTGTTGAGGAAGATGTCGTAGCTGAAGAAGTCGGTGCTGAGCGCGCCGCCAACAGCAAACACGGCCGGGGCGGTCGCCCCGGCGACCAGTGTGCTGACCACGCAGCAGGCCTCGTCGATGTTCGAATAGTCACCGATCAGGCGGATGCTGAGCGAATCTGACGGTTCGAACAGCAGCTGGCCGCGCGCGGTCCAGCGGTTGCGGGTGTTCACGTCTTCGTTGAGGTTGACGATCGTGCCGTAACCGTCGCGCTTGTTGTAGCTGCCGTCGATCGAGAACGCGATCGTATCGGTGATCGGGCCGGTCACGTCGCCCTTCAGGCGAATGTCGTTGAAGTTGCCGTAGCCCGCTTCGATCGAGCCGCCGAATTCGAACTGCGGCGCGCGGGTAATCACCGAGATCACGCCGGCCGAGGCGTTCTTGCCGAACAGGGTCGATTGCGGCCCGTTCAGCACTTCGATGCGCTGCACGTTGGCAAGGTCGTTGAGCGACGAGGCCGAGCGCGAGCGGAACACGCCGTCGATGAACACGCCGACCGAAGGCTCGATGCCGAAGTTGTTGTCGCCGTTGCCGAAGCCGCGGATGATGAAGGTCGAGGACGAGGAGTTCTGCAGCTGGCTGACGCGCAGCGACGGAGCCACGGTCTGGAGGTCGAGCACGTCGCGGATCTGCGCCTGCTCGATGGTTTCGCCGCTGGTCACCGAGACGGAGATCGGGGTTTCCTGCAGCGTCTGTTCACGCTTGGTCGCGGTGACGACGATTTCGTTGCCGAAGTCATTGGCGGCTTCTTCTTCGCCGCCGGCATCCTGCGCGAAGGCAGCGGTGGGGATCGAGAACGCGAAAGCGGCGGCGCCTGCCAGAAGCAGCGGGCGACGGCCGGCAAAACCGGTCGATTGGATCTTCATGATAGCTCCTCTTCCATGCGGCGGCCCTTGAAACGAGGGGAGAGAGACAACCACCGCTTGATACCGCCGTGCATAGGCCTGCGCGAGTCCGGCCTCAAGCGACATTTCAGGGCTATGCACGGAGCCGTGCGGATTGTGGCTGCGCGGACACAGTGGACAGCCGCCAAACCAATCCGCAAAAGCTGACTAGTCGACGCCGCCCCGCTGCACGCTTTCGGCCCGGTCAAGTGCCTTGATCCAGTCAAGCTGGACATTCTTCTGCGATTGCAGAGCGCTGACATCGGTCGCGCTGAGACTTGCTGCTGCCAGAACACTCGCCCCGTCCACTGCCGCAGCGGTGCCGACTAGCTGATCGAGTAGGACCTGCTTTCTGCTCACCGAGGCGAAGTCTATGCTGCGCGGGTCCTGGGCGGCGAACAGCGCACCCTGGAGTTCCGCCATGAGTGGAGCTGCAATAAGAGCGCGCTCCTGGACCGGGTCGAAACCCGCCGATGCGAATGCAGACTGCAAATCGCTGGTTGCGGCCAACTGCTCCAGTTCCAGCAATTGCCCGAACCTTGCTCCAAAATCGGTGGAACCGGCCTGACCTTCCGCACGATATTCTGTCAGGACCGAATTGACAAAGCTGGTTCTTTCGACTGACAGGTCAAAACCGATCTCGTCAAGCAATGGCCCGAGTTCGTCAGTGCCCGCCATTTCGGCCAACTCTCGCAGGGCGATCAGCGCTAGGCTGCGATCGCCCTTGTTACGCAATGCGCGGTAGCCGTTTCTGGCGTCCGTCAGGAACGTCTTCACTCCCTGCTGGCCACATGCGTCCAGCGCGCTGATCTGTGCCGGCGACATGGCGCTTCTGACCGGCGTGAGTACGCCACTCGCATCGAAGTCACCGGAACTTGACGATATCGCACAAACCAGATCCGCCATGATTTCGGAGACCTTGCTTCGTCGCGATGGGGGTGCCGACGAAGCAAGGCATTGGTCATAGAGTAAACGTCCGGTCAGTATGACTCCCGGTGCGTCGAGCGGATCTGATATCCCGTGTGCTGCCGCCTCCAGTGCCGCAACTGAGTTTTGGTTGCATGCCATTAGGCGCGCACTCACATCGTAAGCGACCTTGCTCCGATCTCTGGGGATACGGAATTCGAGCGGATAGTAATTCCCCCCGAAGGACAGTGATGCTCCAACCGTATGCGGCTTACCCGGGGCAGATTGTCGCCGCCCGACCTGCCTTTGCCAGCTGGTAGTTCCTTGGGCGATGGCATCACCAACTCCGCCCTGCCCCTGTGCGCGAACGTGGGTCGGAATTCTGGCGTCAGGCTTCCACTCGAGACGCAAGTCGACATTGCCGCTTCCATCCTGGGCCATGACCGGACAGGCGGCACCCAAAGCCGACAGGATACCGCAAAACGCATAACGGGCGCGCTTCCCGCCCCGACTGTTCTTGTCCACGATCATGATCCGTCTCCCCCACCAGCATTGCCACGCAATTTCTCCAACGCTCTGGTCACCGACGGCAACTTGAGGCCAAGGCAGGTCGCGAGCGATGTTGCCAGCCAGACCAGCAAGGCCTTCCAGAAACCGCCTATGAGCGACAGCCCGCACTCCAGTCGGGCCTCAGGGCTATCGATAAGTGAGGCGCAATCGGGACACGGAGGACACGGTTGAGTAGACATGGCGAAGACAATTGCGCCAGTTACTTCACTCCAACGGGTGGTCATGAAATAGGCCATGCCCGCCAGCACGATCGCTGTGGCAAGCAGGCTCACAAGGACCGGAAGCAGCCGGTTCGACTTGTAGAGGTCGGTAAAGGCGGCAATCAGAAGCGTAGCGAGGGTCGCCAGAACTCCGAGGGACAAGGCCCAATCCCCCAGGTTTTCACCGAGCCACGCCATGATTTCCCACACGACGCCACTTTCCGATTCCCACCCCTTGGCTGCGCCTTGCACTGGCGGCTGGCGGATTGACGCAATCACGATGGTGACAAGGAAAAACACCAGTCCTGACATCGCGAGGAGGCAAAGCCGCGCGGCGGTCTTGCGCTGGTTCAGCGTCGGATCGTCGCCGGACGGGCGGCCACGCCGGGACTGGTTGCGCGCCTGCTCGCCATTGGCATCATCATGCTCGGCCATGCCCACCCCCCGGCGGGAACCCCTGCATCCCGCGCTGAAGCCAAAAAGTTCGAGCGATCGTGACGCAATCCTACCGCGCCGCCACGATCCGGCATAGGACAAATCCGCCCATCGCCCCCAGCGCGCACTGCCCTTGCCGAAAGGTCTTCGCTCCGCTATCGGGCGCGGCATTGTTGCGCTGCACAATGGCAGCCGCCCCCGTTACCGAAGGCCAGACCCCGCATGTCCGCGAATCTCCGCAACGTGGCGATCATCGCCCACGTCGACCATGGCAAGACCACGCTCGTCGACCAGCTGTTCCGCCAGTCCGGCACTTTCCGCGACAACCAGCGCGTAGAAGAGCGCGCGATGGATTCGAATGACCTGGAAAAGGAACGCGGGATCACCATTCTGGCCAAATGCACCTCGGTCGAGTGGGCCCCTCCGGGAGGTGGCGAACCCACGCGGATCAACATTGTCGATACCCCCGGCCACGCCGACTTCGGCGGCGAGGTGGAACGCATCCTGAGCATGGTCGACGGCGTGATCCTGCTGGTCGACAGCTCCGAAGGCGCGATGCCGCAGACCAAGTTCGTCACCGGCAAGGCGCTGGCACTCGGCCTCAAGCCGATCGTCGTGGTCAACAAGATCGACCGCCCGGACGAGCGCATCCAGGAAGTGCTCGACGAAGTGTTCGACCTGTTCGTCAGCCTCGATGCCAATGACGAGCAGCTCGACTTCCCGGTGCTCTACGCCTCGGGCCGCAACGGCTATGCCAACGAAGACCCGAGCTTGCGCGAAGGCACGCTGACCCCGCTGTTCGAGAAGATCGTCGACCACGTGCCGCCGCCGGCCGCGGACTTCGATGGCCCGTTCAAGTTCCTCGTCACCCTGCTCGACCGCGACAACTTCCTTGGCCGCATCCTGACCGGCAAGGTCCAGTCGGGCACGGTCAAGGTCAATTCGCCGATCCATGCGCTCGACAGCGACGGCAAGGTGATCGAAACCGGGCGCACCTCTAAGCTGCTCGCCTTCCGCGGGCTGGAACGCATTCCGGTCGATGAAGCGCGCGCGGGCGACATCATCTCCATTGCCGGCCTCACCGTCGCCACGGTGTCGAACACCATCGCCGATCCGAATGTGACCGAGCCGCTCCACGCCCAGCCGATCGATCCACCGACGCTGTCGATGCGGTTCGCGGTCAACGACTCCCCCATGGCCGGGCGCGAGGGGACCAAGGTCACCAGCCGCATGATCCGCGACCGTCTGGAGCGCGAGGCCGAATCCAACGTCGCCATCCGCGTCACTGAAAGCGCCGACAAGGACAGCTTCGAAGTCGCCGGGCGCGGCGAATTGCAGCTCGGCGTGCTGATCGAAACCATGCGCCGCGAAGGGTTCGAACTCGGCATCAGCCGCCCGCGCGTGCTGTTCCGCGAAGACGAGAACGGCAACCGAACCGAGCCCTACGAAACCGTCGTGATCGACGTCGACGACGAGCATTCGGGCACGGTCGTCGAGAAGATGGCGCTGCGCAAGGCCGAGATGACCGACATGCGCCCCAGCGGCGGCGGCAAGACCCGCATCACCTTCTCCGCGCCCAGCCGCGGCCTGATCGGCTATCACGGCGAATTCCTGTCCGACACGCGCGGCACCGGGATCATGAACCGCCTGTTCGAGAAGTACGGCCCCTACAAGGGCCCGATCGAAGGCCGCGCCAACGGCGTGCTGATCTCCAACGCCACCGGCGAAGCGGTGGCTTATGCGCTCAACGCGCTGGAGGAACGCGGCGTGCTGTTCGTGCGCCCGCAGGAAAAGCTCTACGAAGGCATGCTGATCGGCGAGAACGCCAAGCCGGACGATCTCGAGGTCAACCCGCTCAAGTCAAAGCAGCTGACCAACTTCCGCTCCACCGGCAAGGATGACGCGATCCGCCTCACCCCGCCGCGGATCATGACGCTGGAACAGGCGATCGCCTATATCGACGACGACGAGATGGTCGAAGTGACGCCCAAGAGCATCCGCCTGCGCAAGGCGATCCTCGACCCGCACGAGCGCAAGAAGGCCAAGCGCAAGCTCGAGACGGCCTGACCGCCTGCCATAAACATGGGGGCTTGCATCGCGCTGGCGGGCGGCGGATCATGCGCGGCATGAACCGCCTCGCCCGCCTCGCCGCCCTGCCCCTCGCCGCGCTCCTCGCCGCCCCTGCGCTCGCCAACGACAGCGAGGCGGAGTGGGCGCTGGGCGGGCTCACGCTCAAGACCACCGCCGCGATCTCCATGGACCGGGAGGAGCTCTACCTCTCCGCCGATGAAGTGCGGGTCGACTACACCTACACCAACCATTCGCCCGAGGAGCGCGAGGTCCTGATCGCCTTCCCCCTGCCCGCGCTGCCCGGGCCGGACGGCTATCTCGACTTCGTCAGCTACCCCGACTGGAGCACGCTGGAGTTTGCGACCACCGTCGATGGCGAGCCGGTGCCGTGGGAGATCGCCGACCGCGCGCTGGCGGGCACCGGGGCGGGCGAGAAGGACGTCACCGACCTCGTCCTCGCGCGCGGCTGGCCGATCTACTGGGTGTTTGACTACACCTTCACCGACCGGGTGCAGGCGCTGCCCGAGGCCGAGCAGGAGGAGCTGATCCGGCTCGGCCTGCTCGAAGGCGAGCGCGACGGCAGCGGCGTGCTGCGCGTGACCCCGGCCTGGCGCGGCCAGCGCTTCATCATGCGGACCCAGACCTTCCCCGCCAAGGCGAGCGTCGCGGTCAGCCACCGCTACACGCCGCTGGCGGGCGGCAGCGTCGGCGGCATGCTCTACCCCGCGGTGCGCAAGGACTTTCCCGAAGGCCTCGCCGACTACCGCAGCAAGTGGTGCGTTGACGACCAGTTCCTCGCCGGGGTCGACCGGCGGCTGGCGAGCACACCCAAGGGCAACACACGCTACATGAGCGAGACCTGGCTCGGCTACGTCCTCTCCAGCGGCGCCAACTGGCACGGCCCGATCAAGGACTTCCGCCTGGTGGTCGACAAGGGCGAGCCCGGCAACCTCGTCAGCTTCTGCATGGACGGGGTGAAGAAGATCTCACCCACGCAGTTCGAAGTGGTGAAGACGAACTTCGAACCGACCCGCGACCTTGACGTGCTGATCGTGCGGTTTGACGACGTGTGGGAGTAGCTTGCGCTGATCCTCTCCCCTTGCGGGAGAGGAGGGAGGCGCATGGGCGCCGGAAGGAGAGGGGGTTACCGCTGAAGTTCAGCTACAAGGTGAATGAAATCTCCAAGATTCATGAGCCATCCCTGCTGTCCGGGCGTGAAGGTGCGGTGCAGGCTGCGCGGTAAAACGAGCTGAAGACTCTTTGCGATCATCTCTGTCGTCTGGTTCTCGGATATTCCCGGCTCCAGCGTCAGCAAGTGCTTTTGTGGAATGCGTTCTGCTTCGGACAGCACTTGGCGCCAACGGTCCTTGAGCGTCGACTTTGCCCCGAGCATCGCGAGCTTCGACGGCGGAAATTCGGGAGCAAGATATTCGTCTTGTCCGGGAAACAGGAAATCGGGCTTGTTGCGGTTCTCGGTTTCCTTCCCCCGCGCGAAACGGAGTCCATGGGCAGTAAAGATCGCTTCAAGATGATTTTCAAGTGCCTGTCCTGCCCGGGACTTGCGCCGGTTTTGTACTGAAAGCGAAAAGCTAAGAAAGCCATCGACGTCGATGCCCTCCGCCCCTTTGAAGCCTTGTTCGAGGCGTTCGGAAATCACCCGGCGCTCCAGTCGCCGGAACATGGCTTCCTCGTGATCGAGCCATGCCATCAGGGCTTCGTCCGGGTCGTCACGGGCATCGATATGTGGCAACGTCAGTCGCGCCCTAGTCGAAAAATCTTGGGTTTTTGGAAAGACCAGCCCAAAAGCCTCAATAATGCTGTCCAATGAGTTGGCGTCGGGGTCTTCAAACTCGATTCCGAGCTCATCCAGAATGAATCGTGAAGCGAAATCGAGTGAGTGATCTGCATCACCGACAATCACTTGCGAAGCAAACGCGAAGTTCGGTTGGGCGTCGATGCCGAACAGCCATTTAAGCTGACTCTCGATGGTGCTTTCGGCGGGAACAACGATGAACAGAAGTTCATCGCCGGGGCGCTTGGCCAGAAATAGCGTATCCCCCTCCCGCATAGCCTCGGTGACAGCATTGGACGAGTAGTACAGCCTCCACTCGGGCGAGCGACCTGGTTGATACAAGCGCGTGTCGTAGTGCGTGGCAAAATCTTCGACCACGAAGCCGTCCTGCTCATCGCCCAACCAGATGTAGCTGACTGAAAACCTCTGCTGGTGGATTTCGCCCAAGAACGCTCGCATCTCACGCCGCGTTCCAATCTCGTGCTGATTGGACGATCCAGGATCTGCATCAACTCTGCTCAGCCGTTTAACGGCGACACCTTCAAAATAGCCGGAAAGCATTCCCTTATTCATGGCAACACCAGAAATCGAGCGGATGTCGTATCTGAGCAAAGCCAGTTTTCAATGTCGAGAGCATAAATTTCAGGCCCTCGATTGTCCGCTCGTTTTAACGCACACTCCCAGATTGTCGCCACTCGCCAACCGAGCGCTTCCAGCTTGGATATTGCAGCCTCGTCTTTGGCGATATTGCGCTCAATCTTTTCCCGCCAGAACGCTTCCCTAGTCTTCGGCCAACGGAACAAGTGGCAATTGTGTCCATGCCAAAAACACCCATTCACGAAAATTACAGCCCTGTATTTCGGCAGCACGATATCCGGCTTGCCAGGCAGGTTCCGCGCGTGGAGCCGATAGCGAAATCCCCTCGCGTGCAACGCGCGGCGAACCATGAGTTCGGGCTTGGTGTTGGTTCTGCGAATACCAGCCATCATTCGGCTGCGAACATCCGGAGCGACGACATCGGCCATCAAGCGTCGGCCAGTTCCTGCGCCAGTTTCAAGTCAGTGCGAACCACTTCACGCTCAGGAACGATGTGCGACGCCATTGCTCTTGCCACAGCACGCACCACAGGGACAACGACGGCATTGCCAAACTGTCGATAGGCCTGCGTGTCCGACACGGGGATACGGAACTCGCTGCCCTGAGGCTCATCGAAACCCATAAGCCGGGCACATTCGCGCGGAGTAAGGCGCCGGGGCGGTTTACCTTTCTGCTCGATCAGGCATTCAGAGCCATCTTTGTAGTAGCGCGCAGAAAGAGTGCGCGACACGTCGTTCGGCCCGAAGACTGAATAACCGAAGCCATTGCCTGCTTTCTCATGCTTTGCCTTGTACCCCTTCAGATAGTTCCAAAGATGGGGGGTTAGTGTGTACTTCGATGGCACATCGTGTTCAAGAATATCGCCGAGGATCGGCTGCCGCCCTGTCGGAAACTCAAGGTCGTCGAAGGAGAAGGCAGAACTCTCGCGAAAACCGACGATGAAAATGCGTTCGCGTTTCTGCGGGACCCACTGAGCCGAGCTTATCACGTGATGATGCACCTCATAACCAAGCTCCTCCCGCAAAACGTGAAGGATCGTCGCGAAAGTACGTCCGCCATCGTGGCGCTCAAGGTTCTTCACATTCTCAAGCAGAAACGCCCTTGGCCTGTGATAGGCGACAATCTTGGCAAGATCGTAGAACAGCGTGCCCTGTGTGTCGCAAAGAAAGCCGTGCGGTCTGCCTAAAGCATTCTTCTTTGACACCCCAGCAATCGAGAAGGGCTGGCACGGAAACCCCGCCAGCAATACATCGTGCCCTGGGACTCGAGAAGGGTCAGCGGCATAAGGGCGAATGTCACCTGCCAGTTCGTGTTCAAACGGGTTGTCGTGAAAATTCGCTGCGTAGGTCTGCCGCGAATAACGGTCCCATTCCGAGGTAAAGACGCACTTGCCGCCGATTTCCTCGAAAGGTCGGCGCAAGCCGCCAATGCCCGCAAACAGGTCAATGAAGGAGAAATCGTTCGCCCTGGCTATCCGCTGCGCAGGGTTATATCGCGCGATCAATTCCAACGCCCTATAAACTGCCGCCTTAGGCGCAGTTTCGCCGCGTTCCCAGCGATAAACTGTACTGGGCGAATAGCCGAGTTCGCTGGCGACCTCCTCGACCGACATTCCGCAGCTTGCCCGCAACTCGCCAAACGACATATCCTCGAACAAAGTTTGCTCCCCTGGGAAGATTTTTGGCATCATGCCAAATCTCCACCCAACTGACAAGAACAAAAAGCAAACAAGTATGTCTGGGCCGCGCAGCCAACCTTGCAATTGATTGGCCGGAGGGCGCCAGTTCGGCCTTCGCCACCGCACCGAATTCGCCCACAAGTTTCTGAACAGATGCGGCTTGAGTCATGCGCCCCCTCTCGAATAGTTGTGTGCTAGCCGAACGGGCTGGAGGCGCAAGAGCATGGCGGCGGATCGATAGAGAAATGGCAACAGATTCAACAGGTCCCGCCCAGCTCAGATTCGGCTTTGCCGAGGAAAAGCCGACGCAGGAAAGCTGGCTGCCCAATCCTGACGATGTGCGCGAGGATGCGCTGGCGATCCTCGCTTCGGCGCGCGCGGTGACCGCCGACAACCTGTGGGACCAGCGCACCCTGCGCTACAACAAGGTCGTGTTCCCGAACATGACCAAGTGGCTGCCCGATGACGAGCGCGAGCAGCTGTGCTTCGCATTCTTCAGGGAAGTGGAGCGGATCGAGCTTCTGATGGCGGCCTGACCGCCCGCGATTTTCCTACACGCCCCGGCCCTGCTACACCCCCGCCCCCATGGCCGCGCTGTGCCGTCTTTCCCCTGCATCCTCCGCCACCCGACGCGCCTGCGCACCCGCTCCGGACTTTTTTGCTTCAGGACTGTGTAACAAGCGGTCCATGTCGCGGGACTTGCCCTCGGCCAGTCCTACATCGGCAACGACCGCTCATCCTGAGCTTGTCGAAGGACACGCGCCAAGGGCTGCCCAGCTGTGGGGCTGCCGCTGCTCTTTGCCCTTCGACAGGCTCAGGGCGAACGGAGGTGGTTCGAGGCCCCATTGCCGCCGCCTGCGCCTTGCGCCACAAGGCGGCATGGAAACCGGCACGCTCGTCACCCTCGCGCTCTACTTCGTCCTCATGCTGGGCATCGGGCTCTACGCCTGGCACCGCTCGACCGCCGACAGCGCGGGCTACCTGCTCGCCGGGCGCAGCCTCTCGCCGGCGGTAGCGGCGC
>JAHDXX010000055.1 GCA_023384025.1 Sphingomonadaceae bacterium | reverse complement strand
GCCTGGCGCTTCCTCGTCAGCAATCGCCTTCAGGATCTTGGCGACAGCGAGCGGTTCGACTTCATCCTCGGTCTCGACCAGGATCGCGCGGTCGGCACCCATGGCAAGCGCGGTGCGCAGCGTTTCCTGCGCCTTGGCCGGGCCGATGCTGACGACGACAATCTCGGTCGCCTTGCCCGCTTCCTTGATCCGGATGGCTTCCTCGACCGCGATCTCGTCGAACGGGTTCATGCTCATCTTGACGTTGGCGAGGTCCACGCCCGAGCCGTCCGCCTTGACCCGCGGCTTCACGTTGTAGTCGATCACCCGCTTGACGGGTACGAGGATTTTCATCGGAGTTCCTTCCTCTCAAAGAATCACGAACAGCAATCTCGGCCGCCCGCCTAGCTTGCGTTTACGTAAACGTCAAGCGAAGCGGGCAGGTCGGGATCCTGTGTCGAGAGCTTCCCTTCACGCCCGTGGCCGATAGGTCAAGACTCGCTTTTGAGCAGGAAGGTCTTCATTATCGGGGCAAGGGTCTACCGGAAGGACGATTGCATGAATGGGCTCTACCGATGCTGTGTCGGGCTGCTGTTGCCGTTGGCGTTCCTGCCAGCCGGTCCTTTGGCGGCGCAGGAAACCCGCGTCAGCGAGCAGGGATTCGTTTCGCCTTCCGCCAGCGTGGCCGATGCGGCATGGTTGATCGGGCAATGGAGCGGCGAGGGGATCGGCGGCGCCGAAGCGCACGAAAGCTGGCTCGCGCCTTCTGGCGATACCATGGTTGGCACGTTCGTGCAGGAAACGCCCGAGGGCGGCATCATGTTCACCGAGCATATGTACCTGATGGAGCACGAAGGCAGCCTTGTGGTCAGGCTCAAGCACTTCAACCCGGACCTCACCGGGTGGGAGGACAAGGACGGAATGGTGACTTTCCGCCTGCTCGCGGCGGAGCCCTGCGCGCTCTATTTCAGCGCACTGACCTACCGCTGTGACGGTGACGGCGGGATGGTGGTTGCGGTACGGATGAAGAGCGACAAGCCGGAACCGCAGGAGCTGGTTTTCCGCTTCAACAAGGCGAGTGGGGACTAGGCGTCACTTCGGGCGCTTTTCGGCAACCGTCTCGGCAAAGATTGTCAGGTTGGCATCGGCCGAATCGCGCACCGCCGCGGCCATGTCCGCAGATGCAGGGGCGACATGCGGAAGGGGCGTATCGTTCTTGCGCCGGACCACCAGCGGCTTGCCCTTGGTTCCCGGCCATTGCTGGAACCAGAAATCGACCACCAGACGGTCACCCCCGGCGATCGCCGAAGCCAGCAGGCCGCCGACCACGCCGTACTGCACATAGGGCGCGTCGGGATTGGGGAAGATCGCGTAGAGGTTGGCGATGACCAGGTCGCCGTAACACGCGCTCTGGCTGTCGCTCAGGCGACCCTTGATCGACTTGATCGGGGTCACGTCCATGTCGACCATTTCGGCATGGCGCACCACGGTTACCGACGATGCACCCGGGAACAGCGCCCGGAGCGGCTCTTCCCCAAGCGCCTCGGCGCGCTTTACCGCGCTGAATATGTTCACCGTCGAATTGGGATCAGCCAGCTGCTCCGCAGTCGGCGGAGTGTATTTCACGAAGGCGTTCGACTTCGGGGTGAAATTGGGCCGCCCCAGCGCCCAGACATGGATCTCGCAGTCCATGCCGGCGAACGGTGCCGGGGATTGATCCGTCTGCGCTGCCGCCGGGTTTACCTGCCCGGCGGCCAGCAAGGTTGCAGCCAGACCGATAGCGAACCGGATCACGCCGCCTTCTTCACCTCGGCGACGATCTTGCGCGCGGCATCGCCCAGATCGTCGGCGCTGACGATGGCGAGGCCCGAGTTGTCGAGGATCGCCTTGCCTTCGTTGACGTTGGTGCCTTCGAGGCGGACCACCAGCGGGACTGATAGGTTCACGTCCTTCGCCGCCTGGACGATGCCGTTGGCGATCACGTCGCACTTCATAATCCCGCCGAAGATGTTGACGAGGATGCCCTCGACCGCCGGGTCCTTGAGGATGATCTTGAACGCCGCCGTCACCTTCTCGGTGGTGGCACCGCCGCCCACGTCGAGGAAGTTGGCCGGGAAAGCGCCATTGAGCTTGATGATGTCCATCGTCGCCATGGCGAGGCCCGCACCGTTGACCATGCAGCCGATGTTGCCATCGAGCTTGATGTAGGCGAGGTCGTATTCGCTCGCTTCGACTTCGGCCGGGTCTTCCTCGGTCTCGTCGCGCAGCGCTTCGATATCCTTGTGGCGGTAGAGCGCGTTCGAATCGAAGCTCATCTTCGCATCGAGAACGGTCAGCTTGCCATCGACGGTTTCGACCAGCGGGTTGATCTCGAGCATCGAGCAGTCGGTCGCCATGAAGGCGTCGTAGAGCTGCCGGGCGAGCACCTGCGCCTGCTTGTTGAGGTCGCCCTTGAGCTTGAGCGCAAACGCCACCGCGCGGCCGTGGTGCGGCATGAAGCCCTGCGCCGGGTCGACACTGAAGGTTGTGATCTTTTCCGGCGTGTCATGCGCGACTGCTTCGATGTCCATCCCGCCCTCGGTCGAGACGACGAAAGCGACGCGGCCCGTGGCGCGATCGACCAGCAGCGAGAGGTAGTATTCCTTCGCGATATCAACCCCGTCGGTCACGTAGAGGCGGTTGACCTGCTTGCCGGCTTCGCCGGTCTGCACCGTTACCAGCGTGTTGCCGAGCATTTCCTTCGCGTTGGCCTCGACGTCCTCGATGCTCTTGGCGAGCCGCACGCCGCCCTTGGCATCGGGGCCCAGCTCCTTGAACTTGCCCTTGCCGCGTCCGCCGGCATGGATCTGCGCCTTCACGACATAGAGCGGCCCGGGCAGCTGCTTTGCACCGGCGACAGCTTCTTCCACGCTCAGTGCAGCGTGGCCGGCCGGAACGGCGATACCGAACTTCGCGAGCAGTTCCTTGGCCTGGTATTCGTGAATGTTCATGAGAGGCAAATCCGCTTCGTGGATGGGGACAAGTGTTGCGGCGCGGCATAAGCACGGTTTGCCGCGCTTGAAAAGTCCACCTTTGGCTAGCAATTGCGTGAAGTCATGATCGATCACCAGCAACTCGGCGAAATTGTCCGCGAAGCGGGGCGGATTGCGCACGATGCCTGGCCGGGTGCTGGCCACTCGGTCGAAAGCTGGGAAAAGGAGCCGGGCAGCCCGGTCTGCGCAGCCGATCTCGCGGTCGATGCTTTCCTCAAGCGCGAACTGGGGCGTCTCCTGCCCGCCGCCGGGTGGCTGTCGGAAGAGACCGCCGATGCGCCGGAGCGGCTTGGCCGGGGCCTGATCTGGCTGGTCGACCCGATCGACGGCACGCGCGACTTCCTCAAGGGCAAGAGCGGCTGGGCGGTTTCGGTTGCCCTGATCAGCAATGGCCGCCCGCTGATCGGGATGCTCGAAGCGCCTGCACGCGATGAGAGCTGGCTCGGCATTGCCGGGCAAGGTGCCTTGCTGAATGGACGGCCAATCGCTGCCTCACGCCGCACGCAGTTCGCCGGTGCGCGCGTCCCGGCGGATTCGCTGGCCAAGGTCGACCGTTTCCTGGAGCTGGTCGACAAACCGAACTCGATTGCCCTGCGAATCGCCATGGTCGCCGACGACCGGGCCGACCTGGTCGCCACGCTGCGCTGGGGATACGAGTGGGACATTGCTGCTGCGACCCTGATCGCGCGCGAGGCAGGGGCGGCGGTGACCGACGCCTTCGGCGCACCGCTCAACTACAACAAGCGCGATCCGCGCGCGTTCGGCCTGCTGGTAAGTGCGCCCGCTATCCATGGCGACGCGGTGGCGCATCTGGCGGACCGGGCGGCCACGCTCGCGTAATAGAAAAGGGCCGACCCGCGGGGCCGACCCTTCTCCGCTCGCTGGGAGCTCCTTGTACCCGTCAGTTTCGCGCCGCGTCGATTTCCGCCTGGGTCAGCGGAATGATCTTGATCTCGACCCGGCGGTTGAGCTGGCGGCCCTGCTCGGAAGCATTGTCCGCGATCGGCATGGTTTCGCCAAAGCCCTGCCAGCGCAGGCGGGCCGAATTGACGCCCTTGCTGGTGAGATAGTTGGCGACCGTCTGTGCGCGGCGTTCGGACAGCTGCTGGTTGAACGCGTCCGACCCGGTCGAATCGGTGTACCCGTACACGTCGACCAGGCTGTTGGGGTATTGCGTCAGGCTTGCGGCCACGTCGTCGAGCACCGCGCGGAACTGCGGGCGCAGCGTGGCGCTGCCAACATCGAAGGTCACGCCGTCGGGCAGGTTGACAAGGATGGCCTGGCCGTTGTCGACCTCGGTCACGTCCACGCCGGTGCCGGCGGTCTGCTCCTTCAGTTCCTTGATCTGCTGGTCCATCTTGTAGCCGACCACGCCGCCCACCGCGCCGCCGCCGACCGCGCCGATGATCCGGCCGGTCTTGCCGCCGATGAGCCCGCCCAGCAGGGCACCGGCAGCGGCGCCGCCAATGCCGCCAATGGCGGTGCGGGAAACTTTCTTCTCGCCCGTGTTGGGATCGGTCACGCACCCGGAAACGGTGACCAGCGACAGGGCAGCCATCCCGGCGACCAGTGCTTTCGATTTCTTCATGTTCAGTCCCTTCCTCGCTTGTTGTGTTCTTCTCGCCGCCTCTTCGAAGCGTCGCGTCGCGACACCGACTCGTCTTTCGGCCAGACAAGATTAACCGTAGCTGTTCGTCCAATCGACTGCGAATGTGAAAGTTCCCGCAGGGGTGGCGTGGCGGCGAATTTGTGCTAGCGCCGGGGCGTGACACCCTTTCCCTGGACCGACTTGCTCGTCATCATCGGGCTGATCGTGACGAACGGTGTGTTCGCCATGTCCGAACTCGCGATCGTCTCTGCCAAGCCCGCCCAGCTGCAGGCGCGTGCCGCGCGCGGCAGCAAGGGCGCGGAGACCGCGATCGCGCTTGCGGCTGATCCGGGCAAGTTCCTTTCCACGGTGCAGATCGGCATTACCCTGGTCGGCATTATCGCCGGGGCCTATTCCGGTGCCAGCCTCGGCGGCCCGGTGGGCGAGCGGCTGGCGGCACTGGGCCTGCCCGCCCAGTATGCCGACGAAACCGGCTTTGCGGTGGTCATTGCACTGACCACTTACGCCAGCCTTGTGATCGGCGAGCTGGTGCCCAAGCAGTTCGCCCTGCGCAATGCAGTGCCGATTGCCTTGCTCATGTCGTTGCCAATGGCCTGGCTCGCCCGCCTCGCGGCCCCGCTGGTCTGGGTGCTCGACAAGTCATCCAGCCTGCTGTTGCGCCTGCTCGGTGTGCGCCATGCCGGCGAAGACAGCGTCACTGCGGAAGAACTGCAGATGATCTTCGCCGAAGCGACCCGTTCAGGGGTAATCGAGAAGGAGCAGAGCCAGATCCTGACCGGTGTGGTGCGGCTCGCCGAGCGCCCGGTGCGCGAGCTGATGACGCCCCGGCGCGAGATCGACGCGATCGACATCCACGCCGATGCATCCGCCATCCGCGCGACGATCGAGGACAGCCCGCATTCGCTCCTGCCGGTGTTCGAAGGTTCACCTGACAAGGTGGTGGGCGTGGTCAAGGTGCGCGAAGTGCTCGCGCGCATGGTCGCCGGTCGCCCGGTGAAGCTGGACCGGCTGATGAAGAAGGCGGAAGTCGTGCCCGACCAGCTCGACGCGATGGATGCGCTCAGGGTGTTGCAGCAGTCGGAAGTGGCCATGGCCATGGTCCACGACGAGTACGGCCACCTCGACGGGCTGGTCACGCCGGTCGACCTGCTGACCGCGATCGTCGGGCAGTTCGTCAGCGACCAGGACCCGGGTGATGCGCCCGAAGTGGTCGAACGCGAGGACGGGTCGCTGCTGGTGTCCGGCGCGATGAGCGCGGACGCGCTGGCTGACCGGCTCGGCTTGGAATACGGCGATGACCGCGAATTCGGCACCGTGGCGGGCTATGTCCTCGCCGTGCTGCGTGCGCTGCCGGAAGAAGGCGACCACTTCCACGACCAGGGCTGGCGGTTCGAGGTGATCGACATGGATGGTCGCAAGATTGATAAGTTGCTGGTGAGTAAGTCTGATTGATTGGCCCTTGAATTGCGCACCTGCCTCCGCAGGTGCGTCCTCGCGGCTGTTCCTCCCTTCGGTCGGGCCGCTGCGGGCGCGCGGTCGCGCTTGCGGGCTGCTGGTCGCAGCCCGGGACATTTATCAACTCTGATGCTTCTCTTAATTCGGTCCGCGACTAGCGGACCGCAAGGCCGACCGGCCGCCCGCAGCGACGCGACCTTCAGGTCGCATGAGCGAGGATTTCGCGCGCCCGGAGGGGCGTGCGGAATTCAAGAGAAAAGCTGTTATCCCGCCGGGATAACAGCTTGCGCGAACTGGCCGTCGCCTTCGGGCGCGGCGACGATGTCGCGGGTGACGGAACCCTTGGCAACGGTGTTGGTGCCCGGATCGCCGACGGTCGAGCGGATCCCCGGATCGGCGGCGCCGGCGCGGTCGAGCGCACTGGTTTCCACCTGGCTGCGCGGGGCCGGGCCACCGAACAGGGCGTCGAGCGCCTGTTCCGCCGCAGTGCCTTCTGCCGGGCGCGGCGCACCGGGGGCGGGGGGGACGAGGTTGAAGTCAGGCGGCACCACCAGCGGCGCCTGGCGCTGCACGGCGAACTCGTCGGGCCGCTCGCGACCGAGGATACCGCCGCCGCCACCACAGGCAGCCAGCATGGCACCGGCACCGGCAAGGACGATCAGGGTTCGGATGTTACGCATTTGAGCCATTCTCCACGGCCTCGCTGGCCGGTTGTGCATCGGGATTAGGCGCTTCTTCGCGCACAAGGAAGGAGCGGGCAAGGATAATCACCACGCCAATGGTAATCGCCGCATCCGCCACGTTGAAGATCAGGAAGGGCCGGAAATCGCCGAAGTGGAGGTCGGCATAGTCGACCACGTAGCCCAGCGAATAGCGGTCCTTGATGTTGCCGAGCGCGCCGCCGAGGATCAGCGAGAGGCCGAAAATGTCGCCCAGCTTGTGCTCGCGCAGCATCCAGACCGTCACTACAAGCGCGATCAGCCCGGTCACCGCGACCAGGATCCAGCGCATCTCGACCGACGTCGCCTGGAACATGCCCAGCGAGATGCCGTAGTTGTGCGTCAGCGTGAAATTGAAGAACGAGACCAGCTCGATCGAATCGCCGAGCTTCATGCCCAGCGTGTCGACCACATGGCTCTTGAGCAGCTGGTCGACCACGTAGATCGCGAAGGCGAGCGCGAGCCCGATCGCCCGGTTGCGCCAGACAACGCTCATGCCGTTTCTCCCATGCTTGTCACGACCGTGTCGCAGCGCTGGCACAGGTCGCCGTCTGCCGCCACTTCGGGCAGGTGGCGCCAGCAGCGGCCGCACTTGTGGTCGGTGGTCGGGGTTACGGTCACCCCGCCCGCTTGCCCGCGCGTGACTGTCGCGGTGATGAACAGCTCGGCCAGCGCGTCGTCGTCGATGACCGCGGGCACCGCATCGGCAGGCACAGTGACCAGCGCTTCGAGGCCGGAGCGGATCGCTTTCTCGCGCCGGTACGGCTCGATCGCTTCGGTGACCTGTTCACGCAGATCGCGCAGCGCCTGCCAGCGGGCGGAATCGGCCTGCGCAACCGGCAATTCCGGCCATTCGAGCAAGTGCACGCTCCCGCCGTCGGGATAGCGCGTGCCCCACACTTCCTCGGCGGTGAACACCAGAACCGGCGCGGCGTAGCGGACCAGCGCGTGGAACAACGTGTCGAGGACGGTGCGGTAGGCCATGCGCTTCGGGTCATCGACCGCGTCGCAATAGAGGCAATCCTTGCGGATATCGAAGAAGAACGCGGAGAGGTCCTCGTTGCAGAAATCGCTCAGCGTGCGGACGTAGGTGTTGAAGTCGTACTCCAGCGCCGCCTGCCGCAGGGCCGTGTCCACCCCGCCGAGCAGCGACAGGACATAACGCTCCAGCTCCGGCATCGCGGACACAACGCTCACCCGCTCCGCCTCGCTGAACCCGTCGAGCGCGCCGAGCAGGTAGCGGAAGGTGTTGCGCAGCTTGCGGTACTGGTCGCCGACCCCTTTGAGGATTTCATCGCCGATCCGGTGATCCTCGGTGAAGTCGACACTCAGCGCCCACAGCCGGATGATGTCCGCGCCGTAGCTTTCCATCACCTTGTTGGGGTCGATGGTGTTGCCGAGGCTCTTGGACATCTTGCGCCCGTCGCTCGCCATGGTGAAGCCGTGGGTCAGCACCTGGTCGTAAGGCGCGCGGCCGCGGGTGGCGCAGCTTTCCAGCAGGCTCGACTGGAACCAGCCGCGATGCTGATCGCTGCCTTCGAGGTAGAGGTCGGCCGGCCAGCGCAGCGATGGCCACCGCCCGGATTCCAGCACGAAGGCATGGGTCGTGCCCGAATCGAACCACACGTCGAGAATGTCGGTCACCATCTCGAACTCGTCGGGGTTGTGGTCGGGCCCGAGGAACATGGCCTTGTTGGCGCTGTTCCACGCGTCCATGCCCTCTTCGCGCACGGCAGCGACGATCCGCGCGTTGACTTCAGGATCGTTGAGGTAGGTCCCGTCCGGCCGCACGAACAGCGTGATCGGCACGCCCCAGGCGCGCTGGCGGCTCAGCACCCAGTCGGGGCGACCGGCGACCATGCTGCCGATCCGGTTGCGGCCCTTTTCGGGGATGAACCTGACCCGCTCGATCTCGGCGAGGGCCACATTCCTCAACGTCCGTTCGCCCTGAGCTTGTCGAAGGGCCGCACTTTCTTCGGCGCCGTCGGATGAAGGGAAGGACGGGGGTTGATCTTGAGGATCAGCTTCGCTTCCGACAGGCTCAGCCCGAACGGAGTTTGGTGTTGCTCCAAGATCCTTGTCCATCGGCACGAACCACTGCGGGGTGCAGCGGAAGATCACCTTGGCCTTGGAGCGCCACGAATGCGGGTAGGAATGCTGGTAGTCCGCGCTCGCCGCGAGCAGCGCGCCCGCTTGCTTGAGGTCCGAACAGATCGGGCCGTCGGGCGCGTTGAACTTGGGGTTGATGACCGACATGCGCCGCTCGTCCGCCGCGCCGAGCCAGGCCCAGTCATCGCGGTAACGCCCGTCATTGCGCACCGCGAACACCGGGTTGATACCATGCGCCTTGCACAGCTCGAAATCGTCCTCGCCATGATCGGGTGCCATGTGGACGAGGCCGGTGCCGCTGTCGGTGGTGACGAAATCGCCGGGGAGCAGCGGGCGGAGCGTCTCATAAAAACCCCTTCCCTTGAGGGAAGGGGTTGGGGATGGGTGTTCGGCGTCAGCGGAGGGCGCCCCCCCCACCCCCGGCCCCTCCCCCGAGGGGAGGGGGGCAAGGCGGCCTGCCATCGGATGGCGCGCCCTGGTTCCGGCGAGGTCGGAGCCAAGAAAACGCGATCCGAAACTGACCTCCCGGCCGATCTCGCTGTTCACCGATTCCTTAAGTTGAATGATGCCGACCCGTTCAATGAAGGAATTAAGAAGATCCTCAGCAACGAGATAGGACACCTCAGGCGCGCCAGCGTCCTTAACCCGGACCGTGCGATAGGTCAGCGTTGGCCCATAGGCCAAAGCCTGGTTCACCGGGATCGTCCACGGCGTCGTCGTCCAGATCACCGCGTGGGCGCCGACCAGTTCGGGGATCGGGCTCTCGATTATCTCGAACGCCACGTCGATCTGGGTCGAGGTGATATCCTCGTACTCGACCTCGGCCTCGGCCAGCGCGGTTTCCTCGACCGGGCTCCACATCACCGGCTTGGCGCCGCGATAGAGGTTACCCGCCTCGGCCAGCTTGAGCAGCTCGGCGACGATGATCGCCTCGCTGTCCTTCTGCATGGTGAGGTAGGGATTGTCCCAGTCGCCCATGATGCCGAGGCGCTTCAATTGTTCGCGCTGGGTATCGACCCAGCCTTGCGCATAGGCGCGGCATTCGTCGCGGAACGCCTTGACCTCGGCCTCGTCGCGCCCTGCGCCGCTGAGCACGGGTTTCGCCTTCTTCGCCTTGCGGTAGGCTTCCTCGACCTTCCATTCGATGGGGAGCCCGTGGCAATCCCACCCGGGCACATAGGGCGCGTCCTTGCCCAGCAGGTTCTGCGTCCGGCAGACCATGTCCTTCAGCACGTGGTTGAGCGCGTGGCCGATGTGCATGTCGCCATTGGCATAGGGCGGGCCATCGTGGAGGATGAACGTCTCGCGCCCGGCGCGGCTCTCGCGCAGCTTTTGGTAGAGCCCTTCGCTTTCCCAGCGCGCGGCAATGCCCGGCTCCTTCTGCGGCAGGCCGGCCTTCATCGGAAAGTCGGTCGTCGGCAGGAACACGGTGTCGCGAAAGTCTTTCGCAGCTTTGGCGCGATTGCTGTCTGGGGTGTCGCTCATAGTGCGGCGGGCCTTAGCGGGCGGGCGGGGGTTGCGCAATTTCTCTTGGGAAGAGGGGTTTCTCGCAGAGACGGAGAGGAAAGAGAGACGGCGAGAGTATGCACTGTCCGCGCAGCGGCATTCATTTTTGTTTCGCGCCAAGCCGCTAAGACGCCAAGAGGTTGGCGCTTGCGGCAAAGCCGCGATCAAACTGGCCTGTCGGCTACCCGTTTGGCGGATATTTGAGATAGGCCTTCGGCCAGAACAAACTCTTGGCGCCTTAGCGGCTTGGCGCGAACCCTGCCGCGGCTTCGCCGCGTAAATTTCTCACCGTCTCTCTTTCCTCTGCGTCTCCGCGAGAAACCGACTAGCCGAGCAGGTCGCGCGCTTTCGCGCAGTCGCGGTCCATCTGTTCGACCAGCGCCTCCAGGCTGTCGAACTTTGCTTCCGGCCGCAGGAAGTGGTGGAAGGCGATTTCGATTTCCTGACCATACAGGTCATCGGAAAAATCGAAGAAATGCGGCTCCAGCAGCTCCTTGGGGGGCGAGAATTGCGGGCGCACGCCGATGTTGGCGGCGCCTTTCAGCACCTCGCCGGTGGCGAGAACCCGGCCTGTCACCGCGTAGATGCCGTAGCGCGGGCGCAGATAGCTCTCGATCGCGAGGTTGGCGGTGGGATAGCCGATCGTGCGGCCCACCTTGTCGCCATGTTCGACCACGCCGCGAATCGCGAAGGGGCGGGTCATCAGCCGCGTGGCTTCCTGCGGGTCGCCGGCGCGCAGGGCATCGCGCACCCGGCTGGAGGAGACGGCCGCGCCGCCATCCATCACCGGGCCGACCGTGCGGGTCGTGATCCCCGCCTCTGCTCCGACGGTGCGGAGCACGTCGATATTGCCGCCGCGCCCCTTGCCGAAGGTGAAATCCTCGCCGGTGACCACGCCCGCTGCGCCGAGATGCTCTCCGAGGATACCGCGGACGAAGTCTTCCGCCGTCGTACCGGCAAGCGCGGCGTCGAAATGGAACACCAGCATCGCGGTGGCCCCGGCGGCGAGGTAGAGTTCCTGCCGCTGCTCCAGCGTGGTCAGGCGGAACGGTTCGCTGTCCGGGCGGAAGAACCGCACCGGATGCGGATCGAAGGTGGCGACGATGGCCGGGCGACCTTCGGCCCGCGCCCAGGCAATCGCTTCGCCCGCAACCGCCTGATGGCCAAGGTGGAACCCGTCAAAATTGCCGAGCGCGACAATCGCCCCGCGCAAGGGGGCGGGCAACGGCTCGCGGTGGTCGAGGAACCTCATGCCATGGCTCCGGCGCGGGTGTAGGTCAGGAAGGCAAAGCCTTGGTGCGCCTCGCGTGTGGTCTCGGCCCATTCCCGCCCCGGCGGGTCGATTGCGGTGTCACCGTCGTAGGCTGCATCGAGCTGGGTCAGCTCGATCCGCTCGGCCCTCGGCTCGAACAGGCGATAGACTTCGGCCCCGCCGATCACCGCGACCTCGCCCGGCCCTGCCAGTGCCAGCGCTTCGTCCGCGCTACGGGCGACCTCTGCCCCTTCGGCCTGCCACCCCGCGGCGCGGGTGAGGACGATATGGCGCCGCCCCGGCAGGAGGCCGGGCAGGCTGTCGAAGGTCTTGCGGCCCATGATCATGGGCTTGCCGATGGTCAGTGCCTTGAACCGCTTGAGGTCGGCGGGCAGGTGCCACGGCATGGCTCCATCGCGGCCGATCGTGCCGTTGGCGGCGCGGGCCATGATCAGGAACAGCCCCGGGCGGACCGCAGCGGTCATCAATCGTGCCTGATCCGCGTCACATGGCCCATCTTGCGCCCCTCGCGCGCGCTCGCCTTGCCGTAGAGGTGCACGTGCGCGTCGGGGTCGGAAAGTGCCTTGTGGGCAGTGGCCGCTGCCTTGCCGATCACGTTTTCCATCGTGACCGCGCTGCCCACGGTGCGGGTGTCGCCCAGCGGAAGACCGCAGATCGCGCGGACATGGTTCTCGAACTGGCTGGTGGCCGCGCCTTCGATGGTCCAGTGCCCGGAATTGTGCACGCGCGGGGCCATTTCATTGAAAACAGGGCCATTCCGGGTGGCAAAGAACTCCAGCGTCAGCACCCCGACATAGCCGAGCGCGTCCGCCACCTGCCGCGCCAGCGCGCGGGCCGGTTCGACCTGGCCCGCCACAATCGCCGGAGCGGGGAGTGTCGACGTCGCGAGAATGCCGTTTTCGTGGACGTTGTGCGGGCTGTCCCAGAACCGCACCGCGCCATCGCGCCCGCGCACCAGAATGACGGAAAATTCCGCTTCGAACCGGACCATGCCTTCGTAGACCAGCGGGGTGCCGGTGCGGCTGAACCCTTCCGCATCGCGGGCCGAGGCGATCCGCCACTGGCCCTTGCCGTCATAGCCGTCACGCCGGGTCTTGAGGATGCCGGGGGTACCGATCCGTTCGACCGCTTCGGTCAGGTCAGCGCGGTCGTCGACTGCGCGCCACGGTGCCGGGCGGCCGCCCAGCCCTTCGACAAAGCGCTTCTCCAGCACCCGGTCCTGCGCGGTTTCCAGCGCGCGCGGGTCCATCGCCAGCCGCTTTCCCAGTGGCACAATTGGTTCAACCGGGACATTCTCGAATTCCCAGGTGATCACGTCGCATTTCTGCGCGAACGCGGCCATGGCCTTGGCGTCGTGCCAGTCGTTGGTGAACATGTCGGCGCAGACTTCGCCTGCCACCGGGTCCTTTTCCGGCGAGTAGGCAATGCAGCGATAGCCGAGCTGGGCGGCGGCCATGGCGATCATCCGGCCGAGCTGGCCGCCGCCGAGAATGCCGATGGTGCTCCCGGGCCTAAGCATGCGTTACATCCACTCCGTTCGCCCTGAGCTTGTCGAAGGGCCGTTCTTCACTTCAACCGACCTTTGAAGAAAGTGCAGTGCTTCGACAAGCTCAGCACGAACGGTCACAGGGGGTTGGATCAATCCGTCGGACGCTCCGCCACGCCGTCGCGCCGGGAATCGCGCCAGGCCTGCAAACGCTGTGACAGCGCGGGGTCTTCCAGCGCGAGGATCGCGGCGGCGAACAGGCCGGCATTGGTCGCGCCCGCCTCGCCGATGGCAAAGGTCGCGGTCGGGATCCCGGCGGGCATCTGCACGATCGAAAGCAGGCTGTCCTGCCCCGACAGGGCCTTCGACTGCACCGGCACGCCCAACACCGGCAGGTGGGTGAGTGCGGAGATCATCCCCGGCAGGTGGGCCGCGCCCCCGGCCCCGGCGATGATCACCTTGATCCCTGCCGCCTCGGCGCCCCGGGCAAAGGCATACATCCGGTCGGGCGTGCGGTGGGCGGAGACGATCCGCGCATCATGCGCGACTCCCAGTTCGTCGAGCGCCTGGGCGGCGCAGCGCATGGTTGGCCAGTCCGACTGGCTGCCCATGACGATAGCGACTTGCGCCGCCTGCTTCTGGCCCCCGCTGCTCATCCTACAGATCCTTCAGATAGCGCCGCTCACCCGGCTGCATCGCCGCATCGAACTGGTAGACGATCGGCTGGCCAGTGGGAATCTCGAGCTCGGTAATGTCCTCGTCGGAAATCTGCGACAGGTGCTTGACCAGCGCGCGCAAGGAATTGCCGTGGGCGGAAATGATCACGGTTTCCCCGCTCGCCAGCACCGGCAGGATCTCGGCTTCCCAATAAGGCAGCACCCGCTCGATCGTCAGCTTGAGGCTTTCGGTCTGCGGCACATCGATCCCGGCGTAGCGCGGGTCGGCGGCGAGATCGAATTCGCTCCCGGCCTCCATCGGCGGCGGCGGCACGTCGAAGCTGCGGCGCCAGACCAGCACCTGCTCGTCGCCGTGCTTGTCGCGGGTTTCCTGCTTGTCCAGCCCGGTCAGCCCGCCATAGTGCCGCTCGTTGAGGCGCCAGTCCTTGGTCACCGGGATCCACAGCCGCCCGCAGGCCTCCAGCGCGAGGTTGAGGGTCTTGATCGCGCGGGTCTGGAGCGAGGTAAAGCCGACCGTCGGCAGAACGCCCTTGTGCGCCATCAGCGCGCCCGCCGCCTGCGCCTCGGCCACACCCTTTTCGGTGAGGTCGACATCCCACCAGCCGGTGAAGCGGTTTTCGAGGTTCCACTGGCTCTGGCCATGGCGGACGAGGATCAGGGTCGGCATGCTTTCTCCATGTTCGGCACCGGCCCGCTACCCCGCGTCGCCGGGTTTGGGAACCCCGCTTTCATCCGAATCGCTGCTCCCTTCGGTGTCCATCGCCCGCGCCTGCGCCTTCCGGCGCCGTAGGTTCTCGCGCAGCTTGGCCGCGAGACGCTCTTCACGCGACAGATTCTTGCCGTTCGCTTCACTCATGCGAAACGCCTTGAAGATATCAGGCCCGCTCATCAACCCTCGCTTGACTTTGCGGGGAAGCACGACAATAGGGCGCGCCTTGTCCGGCGCTGCTGTAGCTCAGTGGTAGAGCGCACCCTTGGTAAGGGTGAGGTCGGGAGTTCAATCCTCCCCAGCAGCACCATTTCCGGCTTTGAGCCGGAAATGAGTCTTTGGAATTTCGCTCGCCCCTCCGGGCGAGCGTCCTCGGTGCTGATCCTTCACTTCGCTCCGCTACGTTCCCGGCACCTGCGGGCGCGCAGTCGCGCTTGCGGTCGCTGTGCGACCGATGGGAGCGAATAGGCCGTTTCTGCCCCAAACAGAAAATGGCTGCCGTTTGGCTGCCGACCCCAAAACAGTCCATTCACCCGTCGTCGCCCCGTGCTTGACACGGGGCTTGGCTACTTG
>JAHDXX010000054.1 GCA_023384025.1 Sphingomonadaceae bacterium | reverse complement strand
CAACTGGCGCAACCTCGAGATCCGTGAAGGCGACTTCCTGCCGCGCGCGATTGTCGGTACGGCCGAACTGCACGACGAAGGCGTCGTCCGCACCGAGCAGCTCTCGCTCGAACTGCGCCTTGCATCCGACCAGTCCAAGCCGGTGTTCTACCAGGTCGGCGCGTTTGCCTGGAAATCGGACAACGAGCAGGACTTCACCCGTGAAGACATCACCTGCACGAGCTCGAACCTGCCGGTCGATCCGCGCACCGGGGCAACCCCGTGCAATCCGCAGAGCGCGCTGTCGCTGCTGCCTACCGCAACCTCGCGCAGCGAAGTCACTTCGAAGAACTATGCCCTGTTCGGCCAGCTGACCTGGCGCCTGACCGAAATGCTCTCGCTGACCGGCGGGCTGCGTTACACGTGGGACGATCTTGATTACACCCACTTCCGTGCCCCTGGCCGCAATGCTGCCAACGGTGCTCCGGCAACAGGTCCTGGCGTATCGGGCAATCCCGCGGGCGGCACGATCGCGTCGGGCGGTAACGGGACCAACACCTCGGCCGGGTCGAGCAGCAATGGCAACCTTTCGGGCAAGGCCGTGCTGCAGTTCGAACCCACCGAAGATGTCATGCTCTACGGTAGCTACACCCGTGGCTACAAGGGCCCGGCCTTCAACGTGTTCTTCAACCACACCGCACCGACCAACGCGATTCCGATCGACGAGGAAACTTCCGACGCGTTCGAAGTGGGCCTCAAGTCGCAGTTCTGGGACCGCAAGGTGCAGCTGAACCTCGCCGGCTTCCTGGTGGAATACGACGGCTTCCAGGCGAACAACTTCGTGCTCCTCAACGGCGCGGTCGTCACCAACCTGACCAACGCCGGTACCGTGAAGAGTGAAGGCTTCGAAGCCGACCTGATCGTCGCGCCGACCACTGGCCTGACTTTCCGCGCCAGCGCGGCCTATGCCGATGCCACGGTCAAGCGGTTCAATCCGAACCCCAACACCAACGCACCGGACGCTCGCAACGGCACCCAGCTGCCACTGGCTCCGAAGTTCGTCTACACGCTGGGCGCGGACTACGAAGCAGACTTCGGCAAGCTGAAGACATACCTGTCGACCGACTTCCGCCATGTCAGCAAGCAGTTCTCTGACCTTGGTGAAAGTGGCCCGATCGATGCCTACGGCATCTGGAACGCCTCGATCGGGTTCTCAGACGCGGACGACAAGTACCGGCTGACCTTCCACGCCCGCAACCTGACCGACGAGAGCTACGTGCTGCTCAACGTGTCGAACGGGCAGCGCCTGCAGATCCCGCGTGATGCTGACCGCTACTTCGGCGTCAGCCTGCGCGCGAAGATGTAATGAGCGCCCAGCAAGCCTAACGCATGCGAGGGCCGCCGGAGCGATCCGGCGGCCCTTTGCTTGTGTCCCGCACCAGCCTGCCGCAAGGAACCGGTCATGACATCTCCGACCTCGCATATCTCGACCCGCCTGCGCTGGTCGCTGTTCACCGTGCTGTGCATTGCAGGTGTGTTCAACGCCATGGACCGGCCGATCATCGCGATCCTCAAGCCGGACATGATGGCTGACTTCGGCTGGACCGACAGCGATTTTGGCGATCTGGCCGCCGTCACCCAGTTTTCCGCCGCGTTCGCCTTCCTGTTCACAGGCTGGCTGGTCGACCGCCTGGGCGTTCACCGGTCGATGCAGCTTGGCGCATCGGCGTGGAGCCTTGCCGCGATGGCTCACGGCTGGGCGATGACCACCTGGCAGGTCGTCGCGGCCCGCGTCGGCCTTGGAGTGACCGAAGCGGTGCAGACGCCCCTCACCATCAAGACCGTCGCGACCCTGTTCGAGCCCGACCGGCGCTCGCTCGCCTTCGGGTTTGCCACATTGCTGGCAGGCGCCGGGACCATCGCCATGCCGTTCGTCATTCCGGCGCTGGCGCTGGCGGTGGGCTGGCGCGGAGCGCTCGTGGCAGGCGGCATCGGCGGATTCATCTCGCTGCTGGCCTGGATGTGGCTCGCCCGCGGCCTGCACCAGCTTCGCCAGAGCACCATCGAACCGGTCGAGAACACCGTCGCTGAGGACACGTCCGGTTATGGCCCGATCCTCAGGAACCGGCGGACCTGGGCCATTGTCGGCGCCAAGGCGCTGTCTGACATGACCTGGTGGTTCATCAACTTCTGGCTGGCGGACTATTACCGCAAGGAATTCGGCCTGACGACACTCGAGCTCGCGGTGCCACTGGCCATCGCCTTTGCCGGATCGGGCCTGGGCGCGCTGCTGGCGGGCTGGGTCTCGACCCGCCTGCTGGAGCGGGGCTGGTCGGTCAACCGCGTGCGCAAGACAGTCATGCTGGTGTCGGCCCTCGTGGTCGCGCCGCTGCCACTGGTGCTGGAGCTGAACTCGTTCTGGCCGGTGGCGATCATGATGGGCGTGGTGATGGCAGGCCATCAGGGCTTCTCGCTGTCGATCTTCTCGACCATCACCGACGTGGTGCCCAATGCAAAGGTGGGCCGGGTAACGTCCTTCGGGGCGTTCATGGGCAATATGGGCGGTGTTGCCATCAGCCTGGTGACAGGCCGGGTGCTTGATGCCGGGCTGGGCTTCGTGCCCCTGTTCGTGTTTGCGGCGACGAGTTACCTCGTGGCTCTGGCGTGGTTCCAGTGGCTGCTCCCCGATATCGCGCGCGACAAGGGCGCCCTCGCGGCCGCCGACTAGCAAGCGACGCAGGACATCACACATTTGCAGATGCTTGTGACACCGTAGGACACAAGGGGTTGCCCGAGGATAGCCAATGCGGATAACGCTCAAGCCATGACAGTGAAACGGCCACCCGATTTCGACGCCTTTGCCGGTGACCTGTTCGGCGAGATGATCCTTGCCGACACGGGCGCGGCGGCACCGGCGAGGAAGCCGGTCGCCCGGTTCATCCCCGGGCTGGTGATTTGCGGGATCGCCGCACTGGCGGCGGCATGGTTCAGCGACCATTACGGCGTCCCCGTGATCCTTGCCGGGTTGCTACTGGGCCTGGCGCTGAATTTCGTAGCGGGAGACCTGCGCACGCACGATGGTCTTGACGCTGCCTCGCGCCACGGTCTGCGCTTCGGGATCATCCTGCTAGGCTTCCAGGTTACTCTAACCCAGATCGGCGCAATGGGCGTGGTCCCGTTCGCAGGGCTGGCGGTTGTGATGCTGGCGGCCATTCTTGCGGCAATGCTCGCTGCGCGGATCACCGGCCAGAACCCGTCGGTCGGCCTGCTCGCCGGGGGTTCGACCGCCATCTGCGGCGCCTCGGCAGCGCTCGCACTCTATGGGGTGATCGGGCGGGACCGGCTCGACCAGGCGCAGTTTACCCTGACGCTCGTGGTGCTCGCCGCAGCAAGCGCGATTGCTCTTACCACCTACCCTGCCCTCACCGACGCGCTCGGTTTCAGCGAGGCGCAGGCGGGATTTCTGGTCGGTGCCTCGATCCATGATGTCGCGCAGGCAATCGGTGCCGGGTTCGCCATCTCCGATCCCGCCGGGGCGCAGGCAACCGTGGTCAAGCTGACCCGGGTGGCCCTGCTGGCCCCGCTGGTTGCGCTCGCCGCGCTGACGATACAGCGCCTTCATCCGGTAGCATCGCATGCAAGCACGGCCCGTGTGCCGCTCCTGCCCGGGTTCATCCTGGCCTTCCTCGCGCTGGTCGGGATCAACTCCTTCATCGAGATTCCCGAGGAGGTCGCCGGTGCCTCGCTCGCGGCTTCCAAGGCACTGCTGCTGTTGGCGGTGACAGCGACCGCCATCCGCACCCGCACCGATCTCCTGCTCCAGTTGGGCTGGCGTTCGGTAATGCCCGTACTGGCCGCGACTGTCGCTTCTCTCGCTGTGGCGCTGGCATTTGCAGGATGGGTGATGTGAGCGAGACTGTGTACGATCTGGCCGTGATCGGCGGTGGCGTGAACGGCGCCGGCATTGCCCGAGACGCTGCTGGTCGTGGGGCGAAGGTGCTGCTGCTCGAAAGGGGCGACCTGGCGGAAGGTACCTCGTCCGCGTCGACCAAGCTCATCCATGGAGGGTTACGCTACCTCGAGCATTACGAGTTCGGCCTGGTGCGGGAATCGCTCAGCGAACGCGAGGTGCTGTGGGCTATTGCGCCGCACATTGCCTGGCCGATGCGGTTTGTCCTGCCCCACCGCCCCGGTCTGCGGCCCCGATGGCTGCTGCGCTTGGGGCTCTGGCTCTACGACCATATCGGCGGGCGCAAGGAACTGCCGCCGGCTGAGTCTGTAGCGCTGGCGCGCCAACCGGCGGGGGCTCCCCTCAAGCCCCAGTACCGCCATGCCTTCCTCTATTCCGACTGCTGGGTCGATGATGCCCGGCTGGTGGTACTCAACGCTCGCGACGCGGCCGACCGGGGGGCCGATATCCGCACCCGGTGCGAAGTCACCTCGCTGGAGCGCGACGGCATGCACTGGCGGATCGCAGCTGGCGGCGAGGAATTCCGGGCGCAATGTGTGGTCAATGCCGCAGGGCCGCGCGTGCTCGACCTGCTTGGCCGTGCGGGTGAACCGAGCAGCCAGCGCATGCGCCTCGTGCGCGGATCGCACATTGTCGTACGCAAGCTGTTCGACCACCCGTTCGCCTATTTCTTCCAGCTGCCCGACGGACGGATCTTCTTCGCCATTCCCTACGAGCAGGATTTCACGCTGATCGGGACGACCGATGTAGACCATCAGGGCGGGCTCGATCAGGTTCGGGCCAGCGACGAGGAAATCGCTTACCTCTGCGCAGGGGCGAGCGAATATTTCAACCAGCCGGTCACGCCCGCCGATGTCGTGTGGACCTATTCCGGGGTCCGCCCGCTGATCGACGATGGCTCGGGCAAGCCCGAAGCGGCGACGCGCGGGTACAGCTTCGAGCTGGATGGCGGCGCTGGAGAGGCACCGCTCCTGTCGATTTTCGGCGGCAAGATTACCACCTACCGCCACCTTGCGAGCGAGGCGATGGAACGGCTTGCCCCGCTCTGTCCGGTGCTGGACGGACATGAATGGACCAATCGCGCTCCCTTGCCCGGTGGCGACTTCGGCCTGCGCGAAGCACCTGCCAAGGCTGCCGAGCTGGCCCGGCAATACCCTTTCCTCACACCTGAGCAGTCATCCCGGCTGATCCGGCTCTACGGCACGCGGGCGTGGGTCATGCTCGGGCAGGCTTCGACGCAGGCGGATCTGGGCACCGACTTCGGGCATGGCCTGTCTCAGGCTGAGGTTGACTACCTGGTTGACCATGAATGGGCGCGAACCGCCGACGATATTCTCTGGCGCCGAACCAAACTGGGCCTGCATTTCTCGGCGGAAGAGCAGGCCCGCCTCGCCCGGTATCTCACTGAAAGGACAGCACAGGCATGACCAGCATCGTCGCTCTTGGCGGCACGGTAAACCCGGGCAGCTCGACCGAGCAGGCGCTAAGGCTTGCAGCAACGATTGCCGAAGCGGAAGGCGCGAGCGTGCAAGTGTTCGGCGGCGAGTATCTGACCGCCCTGCCCCACTATCTCGGCCCGACGCACGATGCGACATGGGGCAGGGAAATGGTCGAGGCAGTGCGGCAGGCGGATGGCTTGCTGATTGCCGCGCCGGGCTATCACGGAACCATCTCCGGCGTGGTCAAGAATGCGCTCGATTACCTCGAGGATCTGGCGCGCGACGACCGCCCCTACCTCGATGGGCGCGCGGTGGGCCTGATCGCGACCGCATTCGGCGACCAGGCCTCGATGAGCACCCTGCTGACCATGCGGGCAATCACCCATGCCCTGCGCGGCTGGCCAACCCCGATGGGGGCGACAATCCGCACGTATCGTGGACTGTTCTCCCCCGATGGCGAATGCCTTGACGAACGTGCACGCGGCCAGCTCGAACTGGTTGGCAAGCAGGTCGTGCTTGGCGCGCGCAGTTTTGCGGCAGGAAGAGCGCAGGCATGAACACCGCACAGGAATTCGACCGCGCCCTGACCGATATCGCCGCCGGAAAGATCGTGGTCCTGACCGGCGACCGGCTGCGCGGAGGCGACATCGACTTCATGGTTGCGGCATCCCATGCCGATGCCGCAGCAATCAATTTCATGGCGACTCACGGTCGCGGGCTGATCTGCCTGACTGTCACCCCGGAACGGGCGATCCGCCTTGGCCTCAGCCTGGTCAACGCTGGCAATGAGAGGCAAACCGGCCGCCCCTTCGCCCGCTCGATCGAAGCCGCAACAGGCGTTTCGACCGGAATTTCCGCAGCCGACCGGGCAAGGACCGTGCAGGTTGCGATCGAACCGCAGGCAACATCGGATGACATCGTCTCGCCCGGCCACGTGTTCCCGCTGATCGCCCAGGCCGGCGGGGTGCTCGCGCGCCCCTCGGCAGTCGAAGGTTCGATAGACCTGTGCCGCATGGCCGGGGTCGGCGAGACGGCAGTGATCTGCTCGATCCTGCGCGATGACGGGGAAATGGCGCGGATCGACGATATCGGCGATCTGATCGAGCAGCACGGGCTCGCGGTGGCGGACCTCAATGAATTGGCCGGTCGACTCGCCTCGGCGAGTACCTGATCCCGGTCACTCGCCTGCCAGCGAATAGTCCGGCAGCGAATTGAACGCCTGCTTGAGAGCCAGACCCCAGCCCGACGATATGGCCTGATAATAGGCGTCATCGGCGGTGATGCGGCGTTCGTGCGTGGGCGCGAACGCGTCTCTCGCGATTGCCAGGAGATCGAGCGGTAGCCCGACCGAAAGGTTTGCCTTGAGGGTGGAATCGAACGACACGAACAGCAGCTTGATCGCTTCCTCGAAACTCATGGCCGGATCATATCCGCGCAGGATGATCGGTCGTCCGTACTTGGTCTCGCCAATCTGGAAGAATGGCGTATCCGGGCTGGCCTCAATGAAATTGCCTTCCGGATAGATCAGGAACAGGCGTGGCTCCATCCCGGCGATCTGTCCGGAGACAATCATCGAGGCAGTGAACTGGCCCTGCCCCTGTTCGCCGTTGGCGTTTTGCTGGCCAGCGATCGTATCGCGCAGCAGCCGTCCGATCTCTGTCGCGACCTGAAACATCGTCGGCGCGCTGAGCAGACAATTGGACCGCTCGCCGGGGGCTTTGCTCCGCTCCTCCAGCTGGCTGATGACCGCCTGCGTGGTGGCGAGGTTGCCCGCGCACATCACAGCGATCATCCGCTCACCCGGGACAGACCAGCGGAACATCTTGCGGAACACGGAAATGTTGTCGACGCCGGAATTGGTCCGCGTGTCGCTCATCAGCACCAGGCCGCGATCGAGCATCATGCCCACGCAATAGGTCATTTCACTGTTCCGTCTGCTGCTGTTCCACCGCGACCGATACATGCAGATCCTGCTGCATCGCGCCGAACAGTATCCCCGTTACCGGTGCGGCATCGCGATAGTCGCGACCGGTTGCAACCCGGATGTAGCGCGGATCGGGACTTATCCCGTTGGAAACGTCAAATCCGACCCATCCCAACCCGTCCACATGGGCTTCCGCCCATGCGTGCGTCGCATCCTGGTCGATCCGGTCGTTCATCATCAGATAGCCGCTGACATAGCGCGCGGGCACGTCCATCGCCCGCGCCGCGCCGATGAAGGCATGAGCGTGATCCTGACACACGCCAGTACCCGCAAGCGCCGCATCTTCCGCCTTCGTGTCGACCCCGGTGGTGCCGGTCTGGTACGTGATCCGCTCGGCTACGATCCGCGAAAGGGCGTGCAACCGGTCGAGCAGGGTATCGCCCTGAGCAAGGCAATCGCGTGCCATGGCCCTGATCTTCGGCCCGGGTCGCGTCAGGTCGGTCTGGCCCAAAAAGCTCCACAGCGGCAAATGGCCTGAATGGCGGCCGATCACGCCGGCATTGTCGATCGTCGCCACTTCACCGGAGCAGCGCACCACCACCTCGCGGCTACCCGGATGGGCTGAAACCAGCGTGACGTGGTTGCAATGCTGATCTTCGTATTCGAGTTCGACGGTCGCGTTCTCGACCTCCACTTGCCACCGCAGGACTTCCTGGCCCTGCGTCTGCTTGGGCATCAGGCGGATGCGCTGCAGCGCGTGCACGACCGGCTCCGAAAACAGGTAGCGTGTGGTATGGGTGACAGCGAGGTGCATCAGGCAAGGAACCTGTAGTCTTCTCCCACCGCATTGGCGATGGCAGCGTTGCGCTTCATGAACCCGGTCAGGAATTCGTGCAGGCCGATCTCGAATATCTCGTCGATTGTCAGGCTATCGAGCATCCGGGCGGCCTCGTGCATTTCCCGGTGGCAGGCACCTTCATGGCCATGGATTGCCGCGAGGCAGGCCAGCTCCTCGTCAAGCGTTTCATGGCAATAGGCAAGGCTGCGGGGGAAGCGTCGGTCCAGCACGAGGAACTCGACTACCCCGCGTGCCTCGATCTGCCCGGCGTTGAGCCAGTGATAGGCGCGATCGCCCGAGACCGAGCGCAGCACCTGTTCCCACTGGCCGGTGTCCATCGCCGTGCCGACATAGCGCAGCGAGGGAAGCAGCAGGTAGTATTTCATGTCCAGAATGCGCGCGACATTGTCGGCCCGCTCCACGAACGTTCCGACCCGCGCGAAGTGATAGCTCTCGGACCGGAGCAGCGATCCTTCCATGGCGCCATGCGCCAGTGTTCCTGCCCGGCGGATCGCCTCGATCACTTCGCCAACCTGGCTCTGGGTCACGGGCCGGCGAAGCAGATCACAGATCTCCATCCAGCTGGTGTTGATCGCACCCCACAGTTCGCGCGTGATCGCCGTCCGCGTCGCCCGCGCGTTGAAGCGGACCGCGTCAATCATCTTCGCGACGCTACCGGGATTGTCGGCACCCCGGAGGATGAAATTCCACACTTGCGGCCCAGGGTAGCTGTCATGTTGCGCTTCGTAGACGGAACGCAGCCCCAGCGTTTCGACGAGGGAGCGCCATTCCGCCTCTGCCGTTTCCAGATCGCGGGTCAGGGCAATGCGGAAGCCGGCCTCCAGCAGGCGGGCGGTATTCTCCGCCCGCTCGAGGTAACGGAACATCCAGAACAGTCCGTTGGCGGTTCGTCCCAGCATGGCGCGGTCAGTCCTTCAGCACCCAGGTATCCTTGGTGCCACCGCCCTGCGACGAGTTGACCACCAGCGATCCCTTCTTGAGTGCCACCCGCGTCAGCCCGCCCGGCGTGATGTCGATCCGGTCCGGCGACACCAGCACGAACGGACGCAGGTCGACGTGACGCGGTGCGAGGCCCTTGCTGGTGAAGATCGGGCAGGTCGACAGCGCAAGCGTCGGCTGGGCAATGTAGTTGGCAGGGCGGGCGACCAGCTTCTCGCGGAAAGCAGCGATTTCCTTTTTTGAAGCGGTCGGCCCGATCAGCATGCCGTATCCACCGGAACCGTGGACTTCCTTCACCACCAGCTCGGCCAGATTGTCGAGCACATAGGCAAGGCTGTCTTCATCGGCGCAGCGCCAGGTCTGCACGTTGGGCAGCAGCGGTTTCGAGCCGGTGTAGAACTCGACGATTTCCGGCATGAAGCTATAGATCGCCTTGTCATCGGCAATACCGGTGCCCGGTGCGTTGGCAATAGTAATGCCGCCCGCACGATAGACGTCCATGATGCCCGGAACACCAAGCATGCTGGTGGGATTGAAGGTCAGGGGATCGAGGAAATCGTCGTCAACCCGCCGGTAGAGCACGTCGACCGGTTCGTAACCCGATGTGGTGCGCATGCACACCCGGCCGCTGATCACCCGCAGGTCACTGCCCTCGACGAGTTCAGCGCCCATCTGGTCGGCAAGAAAGGCGTGCTCGTAATAGGCACTGTTGTAGATGCCCGGGGTCAGCACTGCCACGGTCGGCTTGCCCTTGGCAGCGGCAGGCGCGCAAGCGGCGAGACTTTTTGCGAGCCGCCTCGGATAATCGGACACACTGGCCACCGGCACCCGGGTGAACAGTTCCGGGAACATCGCCATCATCGTCTCGCGGTTTTCCAGCATGTAGCTGACACCGGAAGGGGTGCGGGCATTGTCCTCCAGCACGAACCATTGGTCAGGCCCGGTGCGGACCAGGTCGATGCCGACAATATGCGTGTAGACGCCGCCCGGCGGGGTGAACCCGACCATATGCGGCAACCATGCCTCGTTGTTCCGGAACAGCCGCTCAGGCACGCGCCCTGCCCGGATGATCTCCTGTCGGTGGTAGAGGTCGTGGATAAAGGCATTGAGCGCGCTGACCCGTTGCTCGATCCCGCGGGTCAGCCTCCGCCATTCCCCTGCCGTCACTATTCGCGGCACCATGTCGAACGGGATCAGCCGCTCTTCCGCCTCGTTCTCGCCATAGACGTTGAAGGTAATGCCAGTGCGCCGGAAACTGCCCTCGGCGTCCTTGTGCTTGCGTCGCAGCAGGTCGGGCGGCTGCTGGTCGAACCATTCGCAATAGTCGGCATAGCCCGGGCGCACTTGCCCGTCGCTCCGCCGCATTTCGTCGAAGGTATCGCCCTGACTCGCCATAGTCCCCCGGATGGCATCTGCTGCACTGCACAATCACGGTCAGGCGGCACGTCGTCAAGGCAAATCCTGCGCCACTGGTTTGCAAACACCCGTTGCAACGCGCGCCAATGCGTGGGACGGTGTATCCGATCGATCCGGTCAGAGGGCACACAGGACCATGGAAGACGCAGCGTCTCCGCCCGACAGCAGGGCGACCGCACCGACGAGTGTGTTCTTCAGCTATTCGCGGGAAGATCAGGACAAGGCGCGCGAGCTCATCAAGCTGATCGATGAGGCCGGGTTCCCTACCTGGTGGGACGGGATGCTGGAAGGCGGGGAGCGCTATTCACGGGCAACCGAAGACGCGCTGGAGCGTGCCCGCGCCGTGGTTGTGTTGTGGACGCCGGTATCGATCCGCTCCCACTGGGTCCATGACGAAGCAACCCGGGGCAGGAACCGCGAGATCCTTGTTCCGCTGGCCATGGAGGGTGTCGAACCGCCGCTTGGCTTCGGACAGTTCCAGACGATTACCCTGCCATCAGGCAAGCTTGCACGCGGATTGCCTGCGGTTGAAAGCCTGCTGAAGGCCATCGCCGCGTTGCATGATGCTGCTGTCGCACCACCCCCTTCATCGACCACTCCAACGCCCGGCACCAATCGCGCCATGATCGGCCGCCGCGCCGCCATCGCCAGTGGCCTGGCGCTTGGTGCGGGCGCCCTCGGCTTTGCCGGCTGGAAACTGGTATCCCCTTCCCCCTCGTCGGCCAATTCGATTGCCGTCCTGCCTTTCGAGAACCTGAGCGGCGACAAGGCACAACAGTATTTTTCTGACGGGCTGGCTGCCGAAATCCGGGCGGAACTGTCGCGCAATATCCTGCTGGAGACCGCGGGCCAGACATCGTCGAACCAGTTCCGTGCCATGCAGGATGATCCGCGCACGATTGCTGGCAAGCTGAAGGTCGCCTTCCTCCTGCAAGGCAATGTCCAGAAAATGGGCGACCAGCTCAAGGTCGCAACCTTCCTGATTGACGGCAAGACCGGCAAGAATGTCTGGTCGGAAATCTATGAGCGCGAACTGTCCGATGTGTTCCAGGTGCAAAGCGAAATCGCCGACGCGGTGACAACGAAACTGTCGAACGCGATTTCCGCACGGCAGAGCAAGGATGGTGCGAAGCAGGTCGGAGGCACGGATAACCTCGCAGCGTTCGATGCGTACCTGCGCGGGCGGGACCTGTTTGAATCCCATATCGACGAGGCATCGGAGCGCGCGGCCCTGATGAAATTCAACGAAGCGATTGCGCTGGATCCAGACTACGCGGCGGCACGCGCGGCACGGTCACGTTCCTTGTCGATCATCGCCAACCAGTACTCCGGCACGACAGAGCGACGCGCGCTCTATGCTGAGGCCGTCGCAGAGGCGAAGCGGGCAACCGAGCTCGCGCCCCAGCTTGCGTCGGGATTTGCCGCGCTGGGGTATGCCATGTTCTATGGCCAGCTTGATGCACGCGCGGCAAGGGCACCCTACGATCGTGCCCATGCACTGGCCTCGAGCGACGTCGATGTCGACTTCCGATACGCGGTCTATTGCGCCCGCACCGGGCGCCACGGCGAAGCGGTACAGGCCATTGCGCACGCTGCGGCACTCGATCCGCTCAATGCCTCGATGTTCAAGTCAGAGGGCAATATCAGGTACGCGGCAGGCGATTATGAGGGGGCGATCATATCGGCCCGCAAGGCGCTTTCGCTCAGCCCCGAACGCAGCACGCTGCATGGCGACATCGGCAACGCCCTGCTCATGCTTGACCGGACGGACGATGCCCGTGCGGCATTCGATCAGGAACGCAACACCCTGCTTTCGCTTCCCGGCAAGGCAATCGTGGCCATCCGCAAGGGAGACCGCGCCCAGGCCAACGCACTGCTGGTGGAGCTTCAGCAGGCCCACGGCGACAACGGGCTGTACCAGCAGGCCCAGGTGCTCGCCCAAATGGGGCAAGCAGACAAGGCATTGGACGTTCTCGAGAAAGCGTATTCCGCGAGCGATTCAGGGCTGGTCTACCTGCTCAACGATCCCTTTCTCAGGCCCGTGCATGCCGACCTGCGCTACAAAGGCCTGTTGAAGAAGATGCGATTCGTGTAATCAAAACTTTCCACAACTGGGGGACAGACAATGCGCAAGATGATTCTCATGACGACGGCCGCTTCCTTTGCTCTCGCTCTGGCGGCGTGCGGTGAACAGGCTGCTGAAGCACCGGCTGAAGAAGCGGCTACCGAAGAAGCTGCACCTGCTGAAGAAGCTGCAACCGAAGAAGCGGCGACCGAAGAAGCGGCGACCGAAGAAGCAGCTGCCGCCGAGGAAGGCACCACCGATCAGGGTTCGACCGATCAGGGTTCGACCGACCAATAAGGCCACAAGCCCGATGGCGGACAGGCCGCCAACCGAAAGGGCCCGCATTGCGGGCCCTTTTTTGTGTCGCGAACTATCCGTCATTCCGGTGCCAAGAGCACTTCCCGACCAACCCTAGCACCCCCTTGAAGCCGGACTGGCATGGTGGAGAAGTGCTCTGATGGGTCACCAGCGAGCCCATCATAGAACCTGTCGGCCGGGAATGAACTATCGAACAGGTTCGCCCCCTCCCTTCGCGGAAGGGGGCAAGCTGGCTTCAGAAGCGCACCCGGGCGTCGACGCCATAGGTTCGCGGATCATTGAACGGGGCGTAGCTTTGCCGACCGATCAGGGTGAGGTTCACGTTGAGCAGTTCGTAGGTCTGGTTGAACAGGTTCTTGCCCCACAGCGAGAACACCCATTCGCCCCCGCGAATTCCGGGGACACTATACTTAATTGATCGTCGTTTCGATGCGCAGTTCCATGGGGCGGTATCCCAATTCCCCCTGCGTCTCCCCTTTCCTCCGCGGCCCCTTCGGCAGGCTCAGGACAGGCTCTGCGTGAAACACTCGGCGCTGCGCATGGGGTCAAAGTGCCCCTCCACCACTTCGTGGTCCCCCTCCCCCAAGGCGGAGGAATGGGCGCCATCCGCCCGGCACATTCGGTTTTCCTACACGGCCCCGATCTGCCACCACCGCGCGATGAACAACCGTTCGCCTTGCTATGAACAGAGTACCACCATTCCCGACCGCGCGCGGCGAAATTTCTTCGCTCAGGACAGTGTAACAAGTGTAACAGGTTGCAGGGTGTGGCCCCGGGTCAGTCCTGCAAGCGCGACGGGTCACACCACCAGCGCCCGCGCGCCCGGTCCGCCCAGCCAGCGTGCGGGGACGCCCCACACCTGCGCGATGACCTCGGGAGAAAGCGCCCCGTCCGGCGCGCCTTCCGCTGCGAGCCTGCCCTGGTCCAGCACCAGCACGCGGTCGGCGTGGTTCATGGCAAGAGCGAGGTCGTGCAGCACCAGCACCACGCCGGTTCCCTTGTCCGCCTCCTGTCGCAGATGGCCGAGCAGGTGCAGCTGATGGGCAAGATCGAGCGCGGCGAGCGGCTCGTCCGCAAGGATCCAGCGCGGCTCGCCTGCCATGACCCGCGCCAGCAGCGCCCGCGCCCGCTCCCCGCCCGACAAACGCGAAACTGGACGCTCGGCAAGGTGCAGCAGGTCGAGCGCGGCGAGTGCCGCCTCGACCGACTCTGCCCGCGCATCGCGGTGCGGCAGGCGGCCAAGCGCGGCGAGGCTGCGCACCGCCACGTCCCACGCCACTTCGCCTGACTGCGGCAGGTAACCGATCGCCTTCACCCGCTCGCGCGGCGGCATGGCGGCCAGCGGCTCGCCCTCCAGCATGACGCTGCCGCTGGCGGGAGTCAGCAGCCCGGCAAGGCATTGCAGCAGGCTCGACTTGCCCGCCCCGTTGGGGCCGCAAATGGCGGTGATCCGCCCGGGCTCGAGCGTGGCGGAAACGCCGGAAAGGCGGCCTTTCAGTGTGATCTCGCGCGCCGCCAGTGTCATGCCAGCCCTCTCCGCATCCGCAGCAGCAGCCACAAGAAGAATGGCGCGCCGATCAGGCTCAGCGCGATTCCGAGGCGCAGCTCGGTGACGAACGGGATGACCCGCACCGCGCTGTCCGCCACCAGAACCAGCAAGGCACCAGCCAGCGCACTGGGCAGGATCAACTGGCTCGGGCGGCGATCGGTCAGCGGGCGCACGAGGTGCGGCACCACCAGTCCGACAAACCCGACGATCCCGGCAACCGCAACCCCGCTGCCCACCGTCAGGCCGACCCCTAGCACCAGCCACACGAGCAGCCGCCCCGGCTCCACCCCGAGCGACCGTGCAGCTGCCTCGCCCAGCGTCAGCGCGTCGAGGCTGCGCCCGGCGATCGACAGGCAGGCGATCCCGGCCAGCGTCAGCGGCGCGGCGATCATGACCTCGCGCCAGCCGCGGTCGGTCAGCGCGCCCATCAACCAGGTGACAATCTCGCTCATCGCGAAGGCACTGGGCGCCATGCTGATGGCAAGGCTGGTGAGCGTTCCGGCGAGGCTCGCGATCATCAACCCGGCGAGCGTGAACAGGGCGATCCCCCCTGTGCGCCCCGCGATCAGCGCCAGCAGCGCCATCCCCGCCGCCGCCCCGGCGAGCGCCATCGCAGGCAGCGCCCATGGCTGCGCCTCCAGCCCGAGCCAGAAACTGGCGACCGCGCCCAGCGCCGCCATCGGGGCAATGCCGAACAGCCCGGGATCCGCCAGCGGGTTGCGCAAGTATCCCTGCATCGCCGCCCCTGCCGCACCCAGCCCGCCCCCGATAACGAGCGCGAGAACGCTGCGCGGCAGTCGCAGTTCGGCAAGGATCAGCGCCGCGTTGGGCGTGGTCGCCGGAGCGATCCA
>JAHDXX010000340.1 GCA_023384025.1 Sphingomonadaceae bacterium | reverse complement strand
TCTTCGCCATTGTGGCCGAGAGCCGCTAGGATGGCCCGCGCCAGCGTCGTCTTGCCCGCACCCAGACCGCCTTCCAGCGCGACCACGTCTCCGGCATGCACCAGCCCCGCGATGCGCTGGCCGAACTGCTCCATGGCAGCAAGGTCGGGCAGGTCGATGGTGGACATTACGGCAAGGTGATCGTCACGGTGGTGCCCTCACCCAGGCGGGAGAGGATTTCCAGCTGCCCGCCGTGAGCCTCGACCAGCTGGCGGGCCAGCGGCAGACCCAGCCCCTGCTTGCGTTCCCCCGGCTCGATCGGCCCCGCGCGGCGGACCCGCGCCAGCTCTTCCTTGCTCATCCCCCGCCCGCTGTCCGAAACGACGATCCGCGCACCGCGCTGGTGGCGGGACAGGTCGACCAGAATCTTGCCGCCGGGCGGGGTCGCTTCAATGGCATTGTCGAGGATCAGGCCGACGGCCTTGGCAAGCTGGCGCGGATCGGCGTTCACCGTGCCGCTTGCCTTGCTGCCGCGCAGGTCGAGCCCGAGGCGCCTGCCGGTGATCACTTTTTCCCGCTCGCGCACGAGCCGCGCGGCAAAGCCGAACAGCTCGAACTTTTCCTTGTTGAGCGGCATCAGGCCGGCTTCGCTCTGCGACAGGTCGAGCACGTTCTCGACTTGCGCGGTAAGCCGTTCGACGGCTGCGAGGATCGACGCGACATAATCCTGCGCCTGTTCGCCCAGGTCACCCGCAACGCCGGACTGCAACAGCTCGGCAAACCCGCCGATCGAAGTCAGCGGCGTGCGGAATTCATAGCTCATGTTGGCAAGGAAGCGGGTCTTCATCTGGTCCGCCTGTTCCAGCGCCTGGTTACGTTCGCGCAGGGCCGCTTCGGCCTGTTCGTTGGCAGTCACGTCGAGAACGGTCAGCAACCCGTTGCCATCGGGCAGCGGAACCCCGGCATATTCGAGCGTGCGCCCGTCAGCGAGGGCGATGCGCCCGGCCCGCTGGCGCCGGTCGAGCGTGGCAGCCCGGATAGTCTCGCCGATAACGCTGGCCTGCCCCGGGCGATGGAGGTTGGGCGCAAGCGCTGAGAGCAGCTTCTCTGCCGAAGGGTGGCTGTCGAGCAATTCGGGGTCGAGCCCCCAGGTCCCGGCAAAGCTGCGGTTCCACAACTGCAGGTTCCCGTCCGGCGCGAACACCGCGAGCGCCTCGAACAGGCTGTCGAAGGTGGCAGTGCGGGTGCGCAGCAGGGTGTCCCGCGTTGCGCTCAGCGCCAGCTGCTCGGTCCGGTCCTCGGCGATCAGGACCAGCCCGCCATCGGGCATGGGCTGGGCAATTATGCGCAAGTGCGTGCCATCGGAGAGCGGCCATGCTTCTTCCCGCGTCTCGCCGCTGGCGAACCAGGCGACGTGCTCGGCCCGCCAGGCAGGAAAATCGCGCACTTCAGGTGTCCGACCGGCTTCGCGGGCCCCGCTGAGAATGCGTTCAAACTCGAGCTTGGCGCCGACCGAACCGGGTGACAGGGCGAAAATGCGCCGGAACGGCTGGTTGGCGAACACGATCCGGCGCTCGCTGTCGAACTGCGCCACGCCGAGCGAGAGCTGATCGAGCATGCGACGCTGGGCATCGCGGAACGCGCGGAACTCGCGACCGAGCTCCTCCATTTCCTCGATGTCGATTGCGTAGCCGGCCACGCCTTCGCTGCCGAGCGGCAGGTCGCTGACGCGCAAGGTCCGGCGCTCGCCCTTGATAGTGGAGGGAACAATCCGCTCCACCGGCAGGTTCTGCGCCGCGGCCTGCTGGGCAACCTGCGCCGCCGCAAGCCCGTCGATCACTTCGATCAGTTCGATCTGGCGATCGACCACGGCTTCCGCGCTGTCGCCACCGACCGCATCGACATAGGCCTGGTTGACCAGTTGCAGGGCCCCGTCGCTGCCCCGGAACCACATCGGCATGGGCGCCG
>JAHDXX010000053.1 GCA_023384025.1 Sphingomonadaceae bacterium | reverse complement strand
ACTCGACGCATTTCATCGGTGAAGCCGGCTGCGTCGAGCGCAGTATTCAGGGCATCTGGGTCTGCTATGAGCCGGACGATGGGCAAAGGGGATTCTCCGCAAGGCAAGCCGGTCGCGCTCATTGCAGGGCCGACCGCCAGCGGCAAGAGCGCATTGGCAGTCATACTGGCACAGCGGCTGGAAGCGACCGGGCGCCGCGCTGTGGTGCTCAATGCCGATAGCGCGCAGGTCTATGCCGACCTCGCCGTGCTGAGCGCGCGGCCTTCTGCGGAGGAAATGGGGGGGATCCAGCATCGTCTGTTCGGCACCTGGGACGGAGCGCAGGCGTGTTCGGCAGCGGATTGGGCAGCGGCGGCAAAACGCGAGATTGCCGCGCTCCATGCCGAGGGCGCGGTGCCGGTGCTGGTCGGCGGGACGGGGCTCTATCTGCGCACCCTGCTCGAGGGCATCGCGCCGGTCCCGGAAATCGACCCTGCGGTTCGCGCCACAGTTCGCGCGCTGCCAGTCGAACAGGCTTATTCTGCCCTGCAAAGCGAGGACCCTGAACGCGCTGCCCACCTTGCCCCTGCCGACAGCCAACGGATCGCCCGTGCTTTGGAAGTCGTCCGGTCGACCGGGCGCACCCTGGGCCAGTGGCAGGACCGCCTCGAAGGCGGGATCAAGGGCCAGATCACCCTCCACCCGCTGATCCTGCTCCCGCCGCGCGAATGGCTGTTTGAACGGTGCGACCTGCGCTTCGAGCTTATGCTGCAACAAGGGGCGATCACGGAAGTCGAGGCAATCCTCCAGCGCGGACTGGACCCTGCCCTCCCCGTCATGCGCGCGATTGGAGTTCCCGAAATCGCAGCCCACCTGAAAGGCGAGATATCGCTCGACCAAGCCTTGGCTGCTGGACAGCTCGCCACCCGCCAGTATGCCAAACGTCAGTATACCTGGTTCCGCAACCAGCCACCCTTGGATTGGCCGCGAACGGAATCACAAAATGACTCTTGGGATGCTTATTTCGCATCATTATTCCAATTTTAGGCGTTGACAGGATATTTTTCGTCTCCTAGAGGCACGCACCGGCCCGGCGCTCCCCTCGCGCCGGGCTACGTTTTTATGGAGGAATGCAATGTCGGCTGCGGAACAGCGGCAGGAGAAGAGCGGAGCGGCGCTGCTGGTCGATTGCCTGGCCGCGCAGGGCGTGGAATTCGTGTTCGGCTATCCCGGCGGCGCGGTGCTGCCGATCTACGACGAACTGTTTTCCGACCAGCGCATCCGCCACATCCTCGTCCGCCACGAAGCCGGCGCGGCCCATGCTGCCGAAGGCTATGCCCGCTCGACCGGCAAGCCCGGTGTGGTCCTCGTTACCTCCGGCCCGGGCGCGACCAATGCGGTCACCGGGATCGCCGATGCCTTCATGGACTCGATCCCGATGGTGGTTATCACCGGTCAGGTGCCGACCGCATTGATCGGCACCGACGCCTTCCAGGAAGCCGACACCATCGGCATCACCCGCCACTGCACCAAGCACAACTACCTGGTGAAGGATCCGGACCAGCTCCAGTCCGTAATCGAGGAGGCGTTCCGCATTGCCACCACCGGCCGCCCAGGCCCGGTGCTGATCGACATTCCCAAGGATGTCCAGATCGCGGTCACCTCGTCTGCAAAGAGCAACACCGTGCTAGCTACCGCGCGCTATCAGCCGCAGACGCGAGGTTCGGAGCATCGCATCGCTGAAGCGATCGAACTGCTCGCCAAGGCCGAGCGCCCGATCATCTATTCGGGCGGTGGCGTGATCAACTCAGGCCCGCGCGCGACAGAGCTGCTGCGCCACTTGCAGGCACTCACCCAGGCCCCGGTCACATCGACCCTGATGGGTCTCGGCGCGTTCCCGGCAGATCATCCCGACTGGCTCGGCATGCTCGGCATGCACGGTACATTTGAAGCCAACATGGCGATGAACAGGTGCGACGTGATGCTTTGCGTCGGCGCGCGGTTCGACGACCGGGTGACCGGGCGGCTCGACGCCTTTAGCCCGGATTCGAAGAAGATCCACATCGATATCGACCGGGCCTCGATCAACAAGACCGTGGCCGTGGACGTGCCGATCATCGGCGATTGCGCCACGGTGCTGGAACAGCTGATCCAGGCCTGGGGCAGCCGCAAGGCGCAGGACCTGGGCGAATGGAAGGCGCGCATCACCGGCTGGCGCGCGCGCGAAAGCCTTGCCTACCAGGACCGCAAGGGCGAGCTGATGCCGCAGAAGGCGGTCGAGCGCCTGTTCGCCCTCACCTGCAAGCACGATCCGGTGATCACCACCGAGGTCGGCCAGCACCAGATGTGGGCTGCGCAGTATTTCGGCTTCTTCGGCCCCAACCGCTGGCTCACCAGCGGCGGCCTCGGCACGATGGGCTACGGCCTGCCCGCCGCGATCGGGGCGCAGCTCGGCAATCCCGGGCGGCTGGTGATCGACATTGCCGGTGAAGCCAGCATCCAGATGAACATCCAGGAACTCGGCACCGCCAGCCAGTACCGCCTGCCGGTCAAGGTGTTCATCCTCAACAACGAATACATGGGCATGGTCCGCCAGTGGCAGGAACTGACCTATGAGAGCCGTTACTCGAACAGCTACTCCGACAGCCTGCCCGATTTCGTTCGGCTGGCCGAGGCCTACGGCTGGAAAGGCATCCGGATCGAGGACGAAAGCCAGCTCGACGCCGGGATCGAAGCCATGCTGGCGCATGACGGCCCGGTGATGGTCGACTGCCTGGTATCGAAGGAAGCCAACTGCTTCCCGATGATCCCGAGCGGCGCGGCGCATACCGACATGCTGCTCTACGGCGACCACGTCGAAGGCACGATGGACGACGAAGCGAAGGCATTGGTGTAAGCGATGAAGATCAAGCAACAGAGCGCCGAGCGCCACGTCCTCGCCATCACGGTCGACAACGAGGCGGGGATCCTCGCCAAGATCGCCGGGCTGTTCACCGCGCGCGGCTACAACATCGACAGCCTGACGGTGGCCGACATCTCCGATGACCACGCGGTCAGCCGGATCACCATCGTCACCAACGGGCCGCCGGCGGTGATTGACCAGATCCAGGCCCAGCTCGAACGGCTGGTACCGGTGCACAAGGTGGTCGACCTGACCGAGGAAGGCCCGCACGTCGAGCGCGAGCTGGCGCTGGTCAAGGTCGCAGGCACGGGCGAGAAGCGGGTCGAGGCGCTGCGTCTGGCCGATATCTTCCGCGCGCGCCCGGTCGACACCACCACCGAAAGCTTCATCTTCGAGATCACCGGCCCGCCCGACAAGCTCGACAGCTTCATCGCGCTGATGCGCGAACTGGGGCTGGTCGAAGTCGGCCGCACCGGGATCGTCGGCATGATGCGCGGGGCGCAGGGGGCTTGAGCCGACCATAGAATTTTATCGTCGCTCCTGCGCAGGCAGGAGCCTATCCAACCACTCGCCACAGCGCGAACGTATCTGGGCCCCTGCCTTCGCAGGGGCGACGGGGAGCCGAAATGAAAGTTTACTACGACGCCGATGCCGACCTGAACCTGATCACCGGCAAGAACATCGCCATCCTCGGCTATGGCAGCCAGGGTCACGCCCATGCGCAGAACCTGCGCGACAGCGGCGTGGCCAATGTCGCCATCGCGCTGCGCGAAGGCTCGGCCACGGCGAAGAAAGCCGAAGCCGCCGGGTTCAAGGTGCTGAGCAACAAGGCGGCGGCCGAATGGGCTGACATTCTCATGATCCTCGCGCCCGACGAGCACCAGGCCGCGATCTGGGAAAACGACCTCAAGGGCAACATGAAGCCGGGCGCCGCGCTTGCCTTTGCCCACGGGCTCAACGTACACTTCGGCCTCATCGAGCCGCCGGCGGATATCGACGTGATCATGATCGCGCCCAAGGGCCCCGGCCACACCGTGCGCAGCGAATACCAGAAGGGCGGCGGCGTGCCGTGCCTGATCGCGATCCACCAGGACGCGACCGGCAACGCGCATGACGTGGCGCTCGCCTATGCCAGCGGCGTTGGCGGCGGCCGTTCGGGCATCATCGAAACCAACTTCAAGGAAGAATGCGAGACCGACCTGTTCGGCGAGCAGGCCGTGCTGTGCGGCGGGATCACCCACCTGATCCAGGCCGGGTTCGAAACGCTGGTCGAAGCCGGTTATGCCCCCGAAATGGCCTATTTCGAGTGCTTGCACGAAACCAAGCTGATCGTCGACCTGCTCTACGAAGGCGGCATCGCCAACATGCGCTACTCGATCAGCAACACCGCGGAATACGGCGACATCACCACCGGCCCGCGGATCATCACCGATGAGACCAAGGCGGAAATGAAGCGCGTGCTCGCCGACATCCAGTCCGGGCGGTTCGTGAAGAACTTCGTTCTCGACAACCGCGCCGGCCAGCCCGAGCTCAAGGCCGCCCGCAAGGCTGCCGAAGCGCACCCGATCGAGCAGACCGGCGCCAAGCTGCGCGCGATGATGCCGTGGATTGGCAAGAACGCGCTGGTCGACAAGTCGAAGAACTGATCGAAGTCGGGGCGCCTTGGATCAAGGCGCCCCTCCACAAGGCCATCCTATGGCTGGGTGGCAGAAGCAACCATCGCCTTCAGCGCCCGGCCATCGAGCTTGATCGAATCCATTCCGCTGTCTGACCGCCGGGGCGCGGCGGCGGTGCTGACGAAGAACCATACATCGCCGCCATCCTGCTCCGACGCGTCCGGCAAGCGGGCGAGATCGGCTGCGGAGAACACGAAGCAGCGTGCCATCGGGCAGTCCGCCTCGGGCGTGCCAGCTACCGGCGGCGCCCGTTCGGTCTGGACCCCCGCGCTAAGCTGGCCTGAAAAGGCACTGGCCTCCTGCCCGAACAGGCCAAGCATGGCCGAACCATCAGCGCGCAACATCAACGCTAGGTTGCCGCTCAGGGCAATCGCACCACCGCCCACGGTCGACAGCGTTACCGATTGCGGACCGGCGACCACTGTCAGGCTTGGCTTGCCTGCCTTGCTCCATTGGCCGCCCGGCACCCCGAAGCCCGCACCGTCGTCGATGGTGCGCGCTCGACCGGTGTACGCTGCTGTCGACAGTATCGCATCGAGATAGATGGTGTTCAGGACCCGCTTCTGGTCGCCTTCGATGTAAGCTGCAGCGATCGCCGGATCGAGCGCTCCGAACGACTGGAGATGTGCCTGTGCAAGTTGCCCCAGTAAGGCCTCGAACGGCTGCATCTGGGCTCCGAAGATCTTGTTTGCCTCGGAGGTGTAAAGCTGCACCAGCTGGCGTTCTTCCGGGGAGAGCGGCGTCATGTTGGGTGCAGGCACTGCTTGCCCGCGCATACTTGCTGCCAGCACGACATGCATCCCGCTCGCCTTGTAGGATTCCAGCTTGCCCAGATTGGCATAGGCTCCGGCATTGGCGCAGCCGATCTCTGCCGCTTTGCTGCGGTAGCGCTCCGCCACTTCGGCTTCGCCTGCGAATGTCACCTTCGCAGCTTCGATCCAGCCCATCGGCCCTTTGTTGGCCGCTGCGGCAGCAGAATTGATCCGCTTGCCATCTCCGGCGTCAGCCCACGATTTCAGCCACACGCCATGCAGGAAAGCAAACTCGAACGGACGCATGGCCTGGCACTGTTCACTGACAGCAAGTGCAACACCAAGCTGCTCGTCGATGGGGCCACTTGGCTGCACTGGTTCGGCATTGGCCACGCCGGAACCAAGGAAGAGAGCCAGAGGCAGAATCAGACGTTTCATCATTCGGGACTGCTCCGCAGTGGTCCCCGATCTTGCCCCGCATTGCCGGTCTGGCAAGTGACGAATTACGTTACCCCCATGGCCGCGAAGCAGGCCCGCAACTCGCTGGCAAACAGTTCCGGTTGTTCCCACGCAGCAAAGTGCCCGCCGCGATCGAGGTCGTTCCAGTAAACGAGGTTGGGCATTCCCCGCTCGGCCCAGGCGCGCGGTGCGGGAATCACTTCCTTCGGGAATGCGCTGGCACCGGCAGGTAGCTGGACTACGCCTTCCCCGATCTTGCTGAAGCTCTCCCAATAGAGCCGCGCCGCCGAAGCGCCGGTGGCGGGAAGCCAGTAGAGCATCAGGTTGTCGCAGATCTGCTGCTTGCTCAGGGCATCGAAAGGCGAACCCTGGTTGTCGGTCCAGGCGTGGATCTTCTCGAGGATCCACCCGGCAAGGCCCACCGGCGAGTCGACCAGCGAATAGCCGATCGTCTGCGGGCGGGTGCCCTGCTCCTTAGAATAGCCCGAGTCCCAATCCTGATAATAACCGAGGCGCTGGAGCGCGCTAAGCACCGCCGGATTCTTACTAGCCATATCCTCCGGCGTCGGGCGACCGAGCGGCATGTTGACATGGATTCCCGCGCAGCCCGTCGGAGCCTGCCGCCCGATCATGGTGGTGACGACCGAGCCCCAGTCACCGCCTTGCGCCACCCAGTGGTCATAGCCGAGCCGCTCCATCAACTTGGCCCAGGCCATGCCGATCTTTTCGACACCCCACCCGGTCTGCGCCGGTTTGCCGGAGAAGCCGTAGCCCGGCAGCGATGGCGCGACCACATGGAAGGCCATGCCCTCGGCAGGTTCGGTCAGCAGCGGGATGACTTCAAGGAACTCGATCACCGATCCCGGCCAGCCGTGGGTCATGATCAGCGGCACCGCGTCGGCGCGCGAGGAACGGACATGGAGGAAGTGGATGTCGAGCCCGTCGATTTCGGTGACATGCTGGCCGAAGGCATTGAGCCGCGCCTCGCAGGCCCGCCAGTTGTACTGGTTGCGCCAGTAATCGACCAGTTCGCGCAAGGTGGCGAGCGGCGTGCCCTGGCTCCAGTCCTGCACCGGCTCCTTCTCGGGCCAGCGCGCCATGTCCAATCGGCGGTGCAGGTCATCGATCTGCGCCTGCGGCACCGCCAGGGTAAATGGTCGCACTTCGCTCATGGTATCTCTCCCCCATCCGTTCGTATCGAGCGCAGGCGAGACACCGTGGGCGACCTGTCGACTTCGCTCGAGGCGAACGGAGTTTGTATTATGCCACTGCCGCCTGCGCAGCGGCCTCCACCTTGCGCTTGTCCATCATCATGATCGTGCTGCTCGCCTTGGCCAGCATGGTGCCCGCGCTGTCACGCAGTTCGCCCTCAAAGAAGCCGGTCCGGCGCCCGGCACGCACCACCCAGCCTTCAGCAATCACCTTGCCCGGCCGTGTCGGCGCGAAGAAACTGACTTTCAGCTCCAGCGACATCGGCGTCACCTCCGGGCCGTTCATCGCCACGGCAGCGTGAGCCATCGCCGCGTCGATCCAGCCGGTGATGAACCCGCCCTGCACCACCCCGCCCGAATGGCACAGGTGCAGACCCGCATTGTATTCGAGCACGGCCCGGCCCGCCGGATCGAGACTGACGATCCGCTCCAGCCCCATCGTTTCGTACAAAACATGTGCCGGCTCCACCACTTCGGCCATAAAATCCCGCTTCCCCCGTCAATAGCGCAATTTTCCGTGCGATGCCGCGTGCGGCGGGGGTTTACAAGCCGCAGATGTGCCAGCATAGGCTAGGGCATGACCATCGGTATCAGCCTTACCCTGCGACTTACACGCCCTTGGGCGTGACCTGCGGCGTGGCCTGAAGGGCGCGCCGGTCGCCCAAGGGGAACGAGCCGCCATTCACCGCCAGACCTGATCCGAAGACCAAAACCATGACCATGCTCAAGAACCCGGCGTCGAAATACCGCGCCTTTCCGCAAGTCCCGCTGGAGGGCCGCCAGTGGCCCAGCCGCACGATCACGGCCCCGCCGCGCTGGCTCAGCACCGATCTGCGCGATGGCAACCAGTCGATCATCGACCCGATGGACGCGGTGAAGAAGAACCGCTTCTTCGATCTGCTGGTCGAGGTGGGCCTGAAGGAAATCGAAGTCGGTTTCCCCAGTGCAGGCGCCACCGAGTTCGACTTCATCCAGGGCCTGGTCCGCTCCGGCCGCATTCCCGATGACGTAACCGTGCAAGTCCTCACGCAAAGCCGCGAAGACCTGATCCGCACCAGCTTCGCCAGCCTCGACGGCGCACGCGCGGCGATCGTCCACCTCTACAATGCGGTCAGCCCGGCATGGCGTGACATCGTGTTCCGCATGAGCAAACCCGAAGTGGTCGAAATCGCGCGCACCGGCGCCAAGATCATGCGCGACGAAGCGGGCAAGCGCCCCGGCACCGACTGGCATTTCCAGTACAGCCCGGAGACGTTCTCAACGGCCGAACTCGATTTCAGTATCGAAGTCTGCGCGGCGGTGATGGAGGTACTCCAGCCGACGCCCGACCATCCGATCATCCTCAACCTCCCGGCCACGGTCGAGGCAGCGACGCCCAATATCTACGCCGACCAGATCGAGTATTTCATCCGCCACCTGCCCAATCGCGAAAGCGCGGTGATTTCGCTTCACACGCACAACGATCGTGGCACCGGAGTGGCGGCGGCAGAGCTTGGCCTGATGGCCGGGGCCGACCGGGTTGAAGGCTGCCTGTTCGGCAATGGCGAGCGCACCGGCAACTGCTGCCTCGTGACCATGGCGCTCAACATGTACACCCAGGGCGTTGATCCGGGGCTCGATTTCTCCGACATCGACCGGGTGATAGAGACAGTCGAGTTCTGCAACCAGATCCCGGTCCACCAGCGCCACCCCTATGGCGGCGAACTGGTCTATACTGCCTTCTCCGGCAGCCATCAGGACGCGATCAAAAAAGGGTTTGAAGCCAACGCAACGCAGAACGACGAAGTCTGGCGCGTGCCGTACCTGCCGATCGACCCGGCCGACCTCGGGCGCAACTACGAAGCGGTGATCCGGGTCAATTCGCAGTCCGGCAAGGGCGGGTTCGCCTGGGTGCTGGAGCAGGATCAAGGTCTGAAACTGCCCAAGAAGCTGCAAGCCGACTTCTCCAGGCACGTCCAGCGGGTCGCCGATGAACTCGGCCGCGAGCTCAACGCCGCCGACATCTGGGACACCTTCAAGCGCGCCTACCACGTCCACATCCGGCCCAAGCACTTCCAGCTGGTCGACTACGAGGAAAGCCGCGCTGCGGATGGCACCCGGATATTCGCCGGCAAGATCGAAGTCGAAGGCGAAGCGCGCAGCGTATCGGGCCGGGGCAACGGCCTGATCTCGAGCGTGGTCGGCACGATCCGCGAGCAGTTCGGCGTGGCGCTGGAAGTGGTTGACTATACCGAGCACGCCCTCGGCACCGGCACCGATGCCCGCGCCGCCGCCTACCTCGAATGCCGCGATGCAAACGGGCGTACGATGTGGGGTGTCGGCATCGACGAAGACGTCGCCACCGCCAGCGTGCGGGCAGTCCTCAGCGCTGCCAACGGCGCCGTAGCCAGCAGCTGACGTTCAGCGACCGCGAGGCGCAGGTTTGCCGGGTTTTCCGCCCGGCTTGCCCTTGAAGCCACCCTTCCCGCCAGGAAGCGGTGCGCCGCCCTTGCGGTGCGGCTTGGCATGGACACGGGGGCCGTTACCCTTGCGGCGCTCGCGGGCAACATCCCGCGGAGCCTCGGGTGAATGTTCGATGTTGACCCGCTCACCTTCCGCTTCAGCCTGCGCGGTGCGCTCCACTGCCTCGGCGAAGCGGTCGGCAAGCTGGCGCGGAATCTGGAAGTAGGTCTCGTTCGGGGCAATCCGGATGGCACCGATTTCGTTGCGGGTGATGTGCCCGCGACGGCAAATCAAAGGCAGGATCCAGCGCGGGTCCGCATTCTGGCGACGGCCGATATCCATGCGGAACCAGATGATGTCCTCGAACCCGGGGCGATGCCGCTCCTGCTGTGCAGCGCGCAGGCTGTCCGGTGTGTGGACTGTCAGTTCCTCGGGCTCAGGCATGCGCGAACGGTGGGTGCGCACCAGCATGGCCGCAATATCCTCAGCACTGCGCTGCGCGAGCAACTGGCGGGCGAGGTCAAGATCACCCTCGTCCGTCTCGACCGGCTGCATCAGTGTATCAAGCAGGCGTTGCCGGTCCTTGGCGAGAATGGCGTCGCGGTCCGGCGCATCGGTCCAGTCGGCTTCGATCCGGGCGCGGCGCAGCATTTCCTCGACCCGGCGGCGGCGCGGGAACGGCACTACCAACACGGCCGTACCTTTCTTGCCGGCTCGCCCGGTGCGACCCGAGCGGTGCTGGAGCGTTTCCGCATCGCGCGGAATCTCGACATGGATCACCAGGCTCAGCGTCGGCAGGTCGATCCCGCGCGCGGCCACATCGGTCGCCACGCAGACGCGCGCGCGCCGGTCACGCAAGGCTTGCAGCGCCTGGTTGCGTTCCTGCTGCGAATGCTCGCCCGACAGCGCCACCACTGCAAACCCGCGCTCCTGCAAGGTCGCGTGCAAATGGCGCACGTTGTCGCGCGTGGCGCAGAACAGCATGGCGGTTTCCGCCTCGTGGAAGCGCAGCAGGTTGACCACCGCGTTCTCGATTTCAGGCGGCGAGACAGTAACGGCCTGATAGGCGATGTCACCGTGCCCGCGCTGGCTGTCGATCGTGGCGATCCGCAGCGCATCGTGCTGGTAACGCCGGGCGAGCGCTTCGATCGGCCTGGGCATCGTGGCCGAAAACAGCAAGGTGCGGCGGCCGTCGGGCGTCGCGTCGAGGATTTCTTCCAGTTCCTCGCGGAACCCCATGTCGAGCATCTCGTCGGCTTCGTCGAGCACCGCCACCACGAGTGCGGAAAGATCGAGCGCACCGCGTTCGAGATGATCGCGCAAGCGGCCCGGCGTACCGACGACAATCGACGCCCCTGCGCGAAGAGCCGCGCGCTCCTTGCCCGGGTTCATGCCCCCGACACAGGTCGCCACACGCCCGCCCGCCCCGCGATATAGCCAGGCCAGTTCGCGGCTGACCTGCAAGGCCAGTTCACGGGTCGGCGCGACAACCAGCGCCAGCGGGGTTTCCGAGGCGCGCACTTTGCCTTGCCGGTCCAGCAGCTCCGCCGCCATGGCGAGTCCGAACGCCACTGTCTTGCCGGAACCGGTCTGAGCCGAGACCACAAGGTCGCGCCCCGCCGCTTCGGGTTCAAGCACTGCGGCCTGAACCGGGGTCGCTTCGGCATAATCACGCTCGGCTAGCGCCGCGGAAAGGGTGGCGGGGAGATTGGGGAAAGCCATGGAAAACACTCGATTGATGCGCGCGCGCAAACGCGGCAGTGGGGCGCAGTGCGCCGACAGGAAGGACAGAAAGCGGGATAGCGGGCGCTTTGAGCCCCGATGTCTGGCGCGCGCCTAGCGGAGAATGGCGCGTTTGGCTCGAAAAATCGTGTTGCGGTTTGACTTGTCATCAAATGCCCCCGCATATCTCGGGGGTTACGCTAAGCAGGGGGGTACGGATGCGGCGTTCGATCATGCTGTTGACCACGGCGGTCTGGAGCGTCGCTGGCGCGCCCCTGGTCGCGGCAGAAACTATCGGCATGAGCAATGTTGAGCAGATCGCGCCGGCAATGCCTGCCATACTGCCGATGCGCGAACGGGCTGCGGTGATCGACCGAATACTCGCAGAGCGGCTCGAAGCTGTCATCCCCGCGATCATGCGGGAACAAGGCGTCGACATGTGGCTGCTGATGTCCCGCGAGTATTTCGAGGAGCCAGTCCTCGCCACGATGCTCGATGCCGAGAACATGCATGCCCGGCGGCGAACGATCCTCATTTTCCACGATCCGGGCAAAGGGCAACCGGTCGAGCGTTTGACGGTCAGCCGCTATGGTCTGGCGAACCTCTTTGTACCTGCTTGGGACCCGGCGCAGCAGCCCGACCAGTGGCAAGCCGTGGCTGACATCATCGCGGCGCGTGATCCGCAGAAGTTCGCCATCAACACCTCCGATTTCACCGCCTTCGGTGACGGCATGACGCTGAGCCAGTACCGGGCGATGACCGATGCCCTCCCGGAGAAGTATCGGGAACGGATCGTTTCTGGCGAAACGTTGTCGGTGCGCTGGCTGGAAAGTCGCACGCCGGCCGAAATGGAGATCTATCCCGGGATCGTTCGAATTGTGCATTCGCTCATCAGCCGCGCCTTCTCGCGCGAGGTGATCACCCCCGGCAAGACTACGGCTGCCGATGTCCAGTGGTGGTACCGTGAGACGCTGGCCAGCCTCGGCATCGAGGCATGGTTTCATCCGTCGGTCGGCATCCAGCGGAAAGGCGAAAAGGGCATGCTGGAGGGTGACACGGTGATCGAGCCGGGGGACCTGCTGTGGACCGACTTCGGTATCACCTACCTGCGGCTCAACACCGATACCCAGCACCTCGCCTATGTCCTCAAGCCCGGGGAGACGGCACCACCGGCGGGTCTGATCGCAGGCCTGCGCAACACCAACCGGGTGCAGGATCTCCTGCTCCGGTCATTCCGGGCCGGCGCCAGCGGAAACGAAATTCTCGCTGAAGCCCGGCGCAAGGCACTGTCCGAGGGGCTGGAACCATCAATCTACAGCCACCCGATCGGATTTCACGGACATGGCGCCGGAACCGCAATCGGCTTCTGGGACAACCAGAACGCCGATCCGCGCGGCGCCTATCCCGTCCATCCGCGAACGACCTGGTCGATTGAGCTGACCAGTTACAGCGCCGTGCCCGAATGGGATGGCCAGCGGGTCGATTTCCGCTCGGAGGAAGATGCGTGGTTCGATGGCGAAACCGTGCACTTTCTTGACGGACGCCAGACCGACTTGACGGTAATCCCGTCTGACTGACCACTCGCCCAACCGGGCATTGTCGCCTACAACCATCCGCAAGAAGTGGAGAGGCTTTACCCATGACCGAAACGCCCATCGCGCCCGAGCCAATTCTCGAACCCGACCTGCCGATCATCGATCCGCACCATCACCTGTGGGACCTGCGCCTGCTGCTGCCGCACTTCCCGGCACCGCGCCACCGCTTCATCGAGACGATTGTCCCCGTGGCGCACTACACCTTCGACCAGTTCCTCGCGGATGTGCAGACCGGCCACAATGTGATCGGCACGGTGTTCATGGAATGCGGCGCGTTCTATCGCGCCGGTGCGAGTGATGCGGCAAAGGTCGTCGGCGAGGTCGAGTACGTCAACGGGGTCGCAGCGCAGTCCGCCAGCGGGCTCTACGGCGATTTGCGCATGTGCGCGGGGATCGTGGGCCATGCAGACCTGATGCTGGGTAACGAAGTTGCTCCCGTGCTCGAACGCTTGCAGGCGGCTGCGCCTGACCGGTTCCGCGGAATCCGGTTCCAGGGGGCGTGGGACGCGGACCCGGAAGTGCTCGGCGTTCCGATCCAGAAGCGCGAAGGGCTCTATCGCGAAGCTGCCTTCCGCGAAGGGTTCGCGCATCTCGGCAAACTTGGCCTGACCTTCGATGCCTGGATCGTCGAGCCGCAATTGCCCGATGTCATCGACCTTGCCCACGCATTTCCCGATCAACCGATCTGCCTCGACCATTGCGGCACTCCGCTGGGCATGGCTTCGTATACCGGCAAGCTGCACGAGCGGTTCGATATCTGGCGGCGCAATATCCGCGAACTGGCCCGCAACGAGAATGTCACGGTAAAACTGGGCGGGCTGGCGATGCATAACTGCGCCATGCCGGCGCAGGGGCCGGCAGCCGGAATTGGCTCGGAAGACCTTGCGGCGATGTGGCGACCCTATATCGAGACCTGTATCGAAGCTTTCGGCCCCCACCGCGCCATGTTCGAAAGCAATTACCCGGTCGATCGCTGGGGCGCGACGTATCCGGTGCTGTGGAATGCGTTCAAGCGGATCACCCGTAGTGCCAGCGCAGAGGAAAAGCGCTCGCTCTATGCCGGGACCGCCGCCCGCTTCTACGGGATCGGTCACATTCTCCCGACCGACTAGCACTAGTGCCCCCTCGACAGCTGCGGCGCGTGCGCATATGCGGCTTGCCGATAACGTAAACGTCAAGGAGACCGCGATGCCCCTGCCCGCCCCGTTTGACCGTCTGCGCCTGCCACTGATCGGCAGCCCGCTGTTTATCGTGTCAGGCCCGGAACTGGTGATCGCGCAATGCAAGGCGGGGGTGATCGGCAGCTTCCCTGCGCTGAATGCCCGCCCGCAGTCGCAGCTTGACGAGTGGCTCCATCAGATCACCGAAGAACTGGCCGCGCACAACCGCGCCAACCCCGACCGGCCGGCGGCACCCTTCGCGGTCAACCAGATCATCCACAAGACCAACGACCGGGTCGATGCCGACATGGCGACTTGCGAAAAGTGGCAGGTGCCGATGGTGATTACCTCGCTCGGTGCGCGCGAGGAAATCTTCCAGGCGGTGCGCAACTGGGGCGGGATCACCATGCACGACGTGATCAACAACCGCTTCGCACAGAAGGCGATTGAAAAGGGTGCCACCGGGCTCATTCCGGTCGCCGCCGGTGCCGGAGGCCACGCGGGGGCACAGTCGCCGTTCGCGCTGATGGCAGAAATCCGCGAATGGTTCGACGGACTGATCGCGCTCTCTGGCTCGATTGCCAACGGATACTCAATCCTCGCGGCGCAGGCCCTTCGCGCCGACTTCGCCTATGCCGGCAGCTGCTTCATTGCGACAAAGGAAGCCAATGCGGACGAGCGCTACAAGCAGGCAATCGTTGAAAGCAGCGCCGAAGGGATTGTCTATACCAACCTCTTTACCGGGGTGCATGGCAACTACCTTCGCAATTCCATCGAAGCCGCCGGGATGGACCCGGACAACCTGCCGGTGAGCGACCCGAGCAAGATGAACTTCGGCAGCGGCGGCAACACCAAGGCCAAGGCGTGGAAGGACATCTGGGGTTCTGGCCAGGGCATCGGTGCGATCAAGCAGGTTGGCACGGTGGCTGACCTGATTGACCGGTTCGAGCGTGAATATCAGGATGCGCAGGCCCAGCTCAAGGCGCGCACGGGCAGTTGACCGGGCTATCCGGTCAGCCGGGCCATACCCTGACGAACCGGCCATTGGCGGAGGGCTCGAGACGAACCGCTCCGCCATCCGGGCCTGCGAACAGCTCGACCTGTTCGAGCGGTCCGCGATGGGCGAGCATTTCGGCGATCCGCAGTCCGAGCCTCGCGATGCGGTCAGCATCCGTCGCCAAATCGGCTTCGATGCGAAGTTCCTGACCGATAAAATAGGCGAGCCCCATGCTTTGCAGGGCCCTGCCCATCGCAGGGCGAAGCGCAATCAAACCCGATGCCGGGAATGGGGCGCCAACTGTCCAGCCAGTGGCGCAAGCGGAGAACGCATCGGCTGCCAGCAGCGATCCGGAGGGCGGCCACCCGGCAATGGTGATCTGCGGCAAAACCTCGCAGACGCGAGCAGCAAGCCGCCATTGCCCCCTTACAACCGGCAGCGATCGCGACGCTCCGTCAAGGTGCGGACCAGGAACGATCAGCAGCGCACATCGCGCATCAAGTTCGCCGGCGGAGAATTGTCCGCTCTGGGCAGGATATTCCGGTGCCCCGCGAACCGGCGGTGCGTAAACGAAGGCATCGAACGTGAGACCATCCAGCAGGAGTTCGTAATCCGGCACGGCATGGCAACCGACCGAAGATGCAGCCCCGATCTTCGACATATGCCCTGCAAGCAGTC
>JAHDXX010000052.1:452-15586 GCA_023384025.1 Sphingomonadaceae bacterium | reverse complement strand
ACCCGCCTACCAAGGCGGTCTATATCTACTCTGCACGTGCCTTGGCCGGCACTCTCCTCACGCGGTACAATCGACAGTTCGGCGCGCGCTATCGCCTTCGGATAGGTGCGCGCCAGAGCAAGTCATTTGAAATGAGCGAGCGCACGAAGAGGTTGCTCGAGCGCTTTACGATGCTCGCAAATACGTCTTCGCTCCACTTCTATGACTGGCAGCGCTTCTATGGGATGGTGCGTGAAGGGCGACAGGAAATTCCTGACCACCTGTTGCGATCATATTTGATAGATGCTGGGTTCTCACCACAGCAGGCCTCGGAACTCACTGAAACCTACGGACACCTGTGGGCATTCAAGAAATTGCGGTGAATGACATCATTCGTAGGGGCACCCATCCATTGATCGGGAGGGAAATTCCGATCACGAAAGGGCATGCGTGAAATCATCATTCAGGTTCCTGACTTCGCAACGATGGACGACGACGATGTCCAGCATCACCCGCTGGCGAGATCTCGCGACGGCCGCTGGAGTGCATTGTCGAAATATCTGAAACAGCGCTTCGAGGCAGAGCGCATGAACCTGAACGAAGCGTGGGCGATGACCTCGCTTGGGTGGCGGTGCCCGGCTTGCCGAAGGGAAAAGGCCGAGATCGCCAGAAAAACCGACAGCGGGGTCATCCTGTGCCAGCTTGAGCGCCATCATGACCATCTTGGGGACCTCGCCGCCCGCCTCCTGCGAGAAACCGTGTGCCAAGACGTACCGGAGACCCTCTACGCTCAACGCAAGCGCGCTTGCGTTTCAGTTCTGCCCCTCGTCGAGCGATTTGCCGAGACCCTGGTATGCCTTGATTGCAACGCTGCGGATGCGGCGATGAAAAAAGAACTCGGCGACGGCGTCCAGCGTGACTTCAGCTTCAGTCCGAGTGAGATTGGAGGATTTGCCGTCGCCCAGCCAAACCAGTCGCACACACTCGATTTCGAGATGGGCAAAGAGATCTGGCTGAAGGCCGACGCGGATTTCCGGCAGCGTTTGGCTTTCGTGGAGCAAATTGTCGGGAGGTTGAGGCGCGGTTTGCACGATCGCGAGCAATATATCGATCTATACAGCTTAGCCGATGACCGAGATGCCGGGATGTTTCTAAACCTGGCAACAGACCAGCTTGGTGCCCGAGGCCGGCTGCCCCAACTGTCTCTGGCACTGCGTGCAAGGTCTTGTGCGAATGACGGCCATAAGTCGGCAAGTAAGCGCGGCCCCATACGACGAGTTCGGGCTCCGACACCACAGGAATTCGCTGACCATGACCGCGCCATGCAGAAGCCTGGGCCTTGGGGAAAGGCATCTACCGACTGGCGCTGCGCCTGCTGCTCGCGTTCGAAGCAAGAGATCATGCGCATTTCGAGTAAGGGAAAATGGACCGGGCACATTCACGAGATCTGTGACTATCGGGAGGAGGTGGACGAGCGCGCCTTGGCGTACCGCTCGGCCCACAGGACTGAGAGCCCCATCTTCGGGTCGCACCTCAAGATCACCATCTGCCAGGACTGCAAGCTTGTCCTGACCGACGCTGGCAAACTTCGAGGGGATGGCCGCGGGGGCGACAATTGCCTGTCGCCGGACGTCATCCGATCATTGGTCGGAGATGCGAAACCTAATCGCCGCCACGAAATCGCCGATCAGCAGTTGCAGCACGCGCTTGAGGCGAGCCGTGCATGGTCGAATGCAGCTGACGATTTCTGGGAGCATTGCGGCCACGCGAGCGAAGCGTCACTACGCCTGCTGCAATATACCAAGGGGCGAGGAATGGCTCTGGCTCTCGCCAAGCAGCACGCGATCGCAGACTTGACGCAATCGGGAAGCCTTCCCGGCTGGAATGCCGAAGAAATCTTCGAGTGGCTGCTGCGGGAACGAGATCGTCTTGACGGTTAGCGATTTGGAGCGGGGCGCAGCGTGCAATTGGGCGTTGCATGAGAGCCATAGCCAAGGCTATCGATTCGGCATGGCAAAGAGACCGCTTCGGGACAATGACGTCAGACAGGCCGCCTACCGGCGGCTGCTCACGCATGCCCAGGCTTGTCCGGACACCCTGGTCATCGACGAACTCGGCCTCGATCACGGCAGTTGCCGGATCGATATCGCAGTCATCAACGGCCACATCCGAGGCGTCGAAATTAAGGCCGAGGCCGACACTCTGGAGCGCCTGCCAAGGCAGGTGGCAGCCTATGGCGAGGTCGTCGACAAGGCCCTGCTGATTGTTGACCCCAAACATCTCGAGGCAGCCATGGCAATTGTGCCTGATTGGTGGGGTGTGATGGTCGCTGAGCGAGGCACGACCAAGGGAGTGAAGTTTCGGCGCGTGCGGGCCGAACGGGCAAACAGGGGCATCGATCCACTTGTCTTGGCCCGTCTGCTGTGGCGGCCTGAGGCGCAGGCTATCCTGAGAGGACTTGGTGTTTCGGAGCGGGAACTCAGGGCTCCCCGGGCAACGCTATACACGATGCTGGTGGAACGCCTGCCGTTGCGTAGGTTGGCGCAGACGGTGCGTCAGACGCTCAAAGCCCGAACAACGTGGCGAGATCGTTCACCACTTTCGTGATGTGATGGTTGGAGCCCACCCATCGCCAAGTGCTGAGATTGCCGGTACTTGCGGTACCGCTGCGACAGGCGTCAATGTAGCTGCTTCCCGGTGAGTACGTTGCGCCCAGGTAACGAGGTGAGCTCGTGACGTTACCACTGCAGTGGCGATACTGACCAAATCCATTGTCGCGGACATTCGATCCTTTGGCGATGATCCAGCCATCATCGCACGTGTAGCGGATGGTTGCTGCGGGCTTGAGGAGGCGCATGTCGCCCTGAGCAAATCCGTGCCCGGCAATCGCGTAGTCTCCGAAGCCGGGAATGCGATCGTTCTCACCCAATGATGCCAAGACGGCCTGATAGAAGGACCATTCGCGTCTTGGCCAGAATTGGAGTGGTCCGGTTACGTCAGCCATCGAAGCCGGAAATGATGTGCCAGCTACGGTTATGCTTCGTGCACCTGCCATGGCACTCGATCCCTTGAGTGCGGCAGAAACGATCCCAACCAGAACACTCTGAGGTTCCCAGGTCGGGGCCTCCAGATCGAGGACGATGTCACAGTCTTCCAGCGCAACGTCGAGCTGGTGCAACAGAACACCGATACCCGCGTCAAACGTGGCGGTATCCATGCCTTCTTCGAGCGAGCATCTAAGCGCAACTCCAGTCTGCATCATAGCCTGAGCGGTCGCGACTGCTGCCCGATACGCACCGTCACTAGTGAGCTTGACCACCGGAACGATCACTGCGTTCTGCGCGAAGGCCTGCTCGGACAAGTACAACATCGGATGCTTGCCGTCATGCATGGTGGCTGCCGGATCCAGCAGGCCACAGTCCAAAAGCGCAAGCCGTGCGCCCCATTTCTTATGCAGTCGGGTTGCAAAGGGGGCCAGGTGCTCGTCGATTGTCTTTGATGGGGTCCAGGTCTCGAAGTCGAAATCTGGCGGAGTGATCTCAATCAGCGGAACCGTACGATCTTTTGTGGCATCGGTGAGCCTCCAGAGTGCCTGGTACTCCCCCTGTCGCCATTTAATGATCGGAACGTAGTCAGTATGCGAGATCGGCATGTCTTCGCCCCTCAAAGATCAAACTGGCGACGAACCTCGCCGTTACCAACAAGCGTGCGAAACAAAGTGTAATCATTCGCATCCCGCCGAATCCGACCTGCTATTACAGCTGGCGACACGCCAAAGCGCTTGGCATCGCCAAGGACGGCCTTGTCGTTGCGGGTGAAGCGTGACACCGCCTGGTTCCAGCTTGCCTCCGGGATCAGCGCCTCTTGCGCGAAATAGTCGGCATCCCGTTCGATCTCGTCAGCAGCCGGTGCATCATTGTCATCGAAGATCGCGGCGTATTCGCCGAGCCGGATGTGCAGTTTGAGGTGCCCGATCTCGTGAAGGAGCGTGAACCAGAAGTTGTCGAGGCGGTCATGTCGGAGCGTCATGGCTACGATCGCGTGATGATCCGCCGATGCCAGCGCGGCACCGTCAAGCAATGTGCCCGGCAGGTGTCGCTCGATCACCAGCGATATGCCGGCATCGTGCAAGTAGTCGGCTGCGAGGCACGGTCCGTTGTCTTCCAGACTGAGCCCGACAAGGCCGCGCACCCAGTCCGCGGTGAGACGGTCACGATCAAAGGCCCGGTCGGGTGGATTTCGATCAGCGAGTGTCCGAACCCGCGCTTCCCACGCGGCAATAGCGGCCTCGTGGACTTGTCCGCTCGACCGCACCGACTTGCGGTGCAGAGCCATCGGCGCAAACTGCGAATGAGCGCCGTGCAGAAATGCCGGGATCAGGTCACCAGCAGCCTTCTTCGCCTGTGAGAGCGTCCCCGAGAAGTCCTCGAACCATCCGCGCTTGTACATTTCGGCGAGCGGGAAGGCCTGCCAGACCGAAGGGTCGAAGCTATCAAGCTTCGGACTGCCGACCAGTTGTGCGCGTTCGACGATGCGCACGTTCAAGGCATCGGCGACTTCTGTCAGGCGGTCGAGGCTCGCCATCCGGTAGCGATCGGCCTCATAGCGCTGAATCTGCTGCTCGGCGACGCCAAGGAAATCGCCTAGGTCTTTTTGGCTCATGCCACGCGCGATGCGCGCTTGTATAAGGATATCGGGAAGGTCGTGCAGGCTTTCGGCCGAGAACGCAGAAATCTTGCCGGCGCGCAGGTCCTCGTAGAATCGGACTTCTTCTTCTAGCTCGTCGATCTGGCTGCGCAGTGCCGAGCGCTGGGCCTTCGCGAACACTTCCGGGAAATCGCCAGTGGGAGCATCAAGCGCGGCAACGGCACCCGCCAGTTTCTCGATCGAGGCCTTGGTAGACCTGTACTGTTTTTCGTTGGTGATCATGGCGTCGCTCCTTTCAGCGGCGCGAGCGGGATGCGGAGAATACCCTTGGCCTGGCCCGACGACTTTTCGACCTGGAAAAAGTCGAGAAATGGGGCGCCCGGCCCGTTGGGCATCCCGGCAATGAACATCTCGCCAAGGTATTTTGCTTTTTGCGCAGCTCGCTTGTTGTTGAAGTCGAGAAGGACCGGATCGAGCTTGTTCGGATCCACCCCAACGTGGTCCCAGCAACCGTCGTAGTCGCCCGGGTGCGGCTTCGCGGTTACAAAACTCCCATCGAGATAGACGTAGCTGCAGCCAGCGATGGCGAGAGCCTGCGCCATGCGAACGAAGCCGCCGAACAGCCGCTCGCGATGCGGTGTCGTCGCGAAGCGTGCCTCGACCTCAGCGAGAGTCGTATCGTGAATGCCGGGAGGCAGTACGGCCCATGGGCACGGAGAGCCCAACTCGATCAAGTCCGGTATCATCAACACAACAATATAATTGTGTTCCATGTTTGTCGAGTCTGATTTTGTTCCTCGCACTGGACGAGCGATTTCCGAGCGATGAAAGAGCCACAAAAAATGGGGCGCGCCGGTCCCCCGCACCGGCGCGCCCCGGGCCGCCCTCATCCCGAAACATGCCGCAAGCGGCATGCAGCCAGTCCTATGGCGACTGGCCTAGCGGGCTTGATGCGGGTTCGCCGCCATTCCCGCCGCCGCCCTTGATCCGCCCCTCACGGCGGCTTCTCCGACGGTCCCGGCGCTTTCGGGTCCCGGTCCCCATCATGTCAGGCCAATCAGCCAGCAGTTGACGGCTGGTCGAGCGATGTCGCCTGAACAATCGACCTGAAATTCTCCAAGAACTCGGGATGGCGCGTGTCGAGGAACCGCTCGATCTCGGGTTTGCCGAGCAGGCGTTCCAGAAATCCCGACGCTACGACCAGCACGAGCATGTCGTCGCCGTAAGACATCTCCAGTTCCTTATAGTCGGTGCTGAGCTCGGCCATTTCCCGTTCGAGCCGTTCCATCTGCTCGGTCGAGAGACCCGTCGCCTTGCGCTGCTCGTCGGGATTGTGAAGGTCTTCAGGCCTGGTCGTTGCCAACAATGCCTTGGCATAAGACGACGTGAAATTGTTCGCCGAGACCATCAGTTCGGCAACTTCGAGCTGGCGGATAGCCTTCATCTTGCGCAGCTTCTGGAAGGCGACATGGCCAACCGGCTTGTCCTTGAGCAGTTCGGCGACGTCCTGGCTGATACCCCGCAAGAGGTGCCGCCGGTTGCGGATCACCTTGATGTCGACATTGAGTGCCCGGGCAAGTTTCTCCTCGGAGACGCCGCGCTCCAGGGCGCGCACGATCATGTAGTGCTCCTGGATCACAGCCAGGCGATTGACCCGCTTGTTGTAGGTGAAGGATTCGTCGTCATGCGCGATGATGCACGGCGCCTCACTGACATCCTCCTCGCGCAATGCGGCAAGCCGGACATGCCCGTCGAGCAAGAGATAGGTTCCGCCTTTTTGCTTTGCGACCGACAGCGGCTCGATGATGCCAACCTCGGAGATCGATGCAGCGATCCGGCTGTATTTGACGCCCTTCGTCAACGCCTTGGGCAGAGCTTTGGTCGGCAGGAGCTTGTCCACGGGGAGCGTGACCACATCCTGCTCGAAGGCGATCCTGATCGGCCTGATCATGGCGCGGCTCCCGCGCCGACGCGCTCGGCCAGCGCTTCGGGTAGCGAGGTGATCCCTTCGGCGCGCATCAAGGTCACGAAATGCTCGTCCGAGAGCAGGCGCCGCAATGCGTTGGACACGAACAGCAGTCGGCTACGCGCCAGCGAGGCCCGCTTGATCAGCAGCTTCTGCCGCTCGGTCTCGCGCTGAAAGGAACGGATCAGACTCTCCGAACTGACACGCCGTTTGCGCATCTCCTTGCCGGTACCGCGATGGACCTGTTTGCCGCTCGCTTTGCGCTGTTCGATGATCTTGCGGATTGCCAGGACCTGGTTCCCGGGAAGCTTGTTCTCCTCATAGAGCTCGGCCAGCGCCTTCTGGACCTCACCTTCCTTGGCCTTGGCAATCTCCATGGCGATCGAATGCGGTATCGTACCGCGTTCAACCGCGTTGATGAGTTTCTCCTCACCGCGTTCGAGCAACCCGCAAATGGCGACGATGTAGTCGACTGAGAAGCCGACCTTCTCGGCGATCTCGGCATGCGAATAGCCGCGCTGCGACAATTCTCCGATGCCATGAACCAGTTCGAGCGGGCTGTGCTGACGGCGCGCGAGGTTCTCGACCAGGCTCATCACGAAGCAGTCTTCTTCGCTGGCTTCGACGATCATCGCCGGGATTTCCGTCGCGCCAAGAGCCATGAACGCTTCGAGCCGCCCCTGCCCGCAGACCAGATCGTAGCGGTTCTTTCCGGGTCGCTGGCTGACCGTGATCGGCTTCTTGAGGCCAAGGGCAGCAATGGAATCGACCAGTTCCTGAAACACCCGCTTGTTGCGCACACGCGGATTGAGCACGGTGATGAGATCGATCGGCACTTGCCGGATTTCGGTGCTTGCGTCGCTCATGCCGCCTTCCTCAGCGAGGTGCGGCGTGTCAGGTCGATGAAGGCGTCGAGGCTGTCGTAGCGGAAAGCGTCGAGCAGGATTCCGTTGTCAGGCGCGAGGCGCAGTTTTGGCGTCTCGCTGAGATCGAGCCAGGGGAAGAGGTAGTAATCGCGCACTGTGCGATTATCGTCCTCCATCCGGACGGCAATGGTCAGGTCGGCGCGAAGGCCGCTATCGAAACGGACCTGCCATCGTTGGCCGCCAGCGGGCGAAGCGTGGCAGCGGGCGATCACCAGTGCGACAGTGAACTCCTGATTGATCCGCAGCAGATCGGAGACAGGATCGCGCTCGACTGCGCCGCCTTGCGCCTCGATGTCACCGATCACTGACGCGACAATGTCCGGGTGCATCGCACGCAGCGCCCGGTTGATTTCGATATAGCTGTAGTCGCGTGAGGGCGTGAATCCGACCAGCTCATAGGCTCGGGTCAGGCTGCCGAAGCGATGCCGGAATGTGGAACTCGACGGCATATCGTCAAGCTCGTCGATGACCATGCCCGACAGCCAGCCCTTCTCGGCGAGAACGCAGGACAAGCGGTCGAGGAGTTCCTGGTCGGTGAAGCGGCGCGAGCGCTCCTGGATAATGCGCTGGGCGGCGTCGAAGAAGTCCTGCTCGACGATCGGTTCGAAAGCCCCGTCCTGCCGCACCCACATATCGGGCGGATTGGCGACGCGCTTCGCCTTCAGCTTGTAGGAGATGCGGTTGTAGACATTGTTGCCGATGTATTTCTCATTGGTCAGAATCTGATGCACGGCTCCGCGCGTCCACGCCCGGCCAAGGTCGGTTCTTATCCCTTCCTCATTGAACAGATCGGCGATCTCGCTTTCGCTGCGCTGCTGCACCACAAACATGCGGTATAGGCGTCGGACCGTCTCAACCTCTTCGGGTGGCCCCGGCTGCAGGATGACCCGGTCGGTTTGCAGGCTCTTGTGCTCGCCGCGCGCAAGTTCAGCCTTCATTTGCCCATGCTCGTCGACCAGCACGCGTCGCAGGCCATAGCCGGCCGGGCCACCCTGGCGATAGCCGAGCCGGATCAGGCGGCATTGCCCGGTGAACACTTTGGCCGAAAGTTCGCGGCTGTATTCGCCCGCCATGGCCCGCTTCATGCTCTTGATGATCGTGGCGCTGAGGCTGCCGTCGTTCTCGAACTGCTCGGCACAATAGTGGACGGTGATCCCGCCTTCTCGGCAGATGAACTCGTAGTAGGCGCTTTCGTCGGCGTCCTGGAAGCGGCCCCAGCGGCTGACATCGTAGACGAGCACGGCGTCGAAGTCGGCCCGTCCTGCCCGGACATCGTCAATCAGTTGCTGTAGGGCCAAGCGACCTTCGAGCTTCAGCCCACTCTTGCCAGAGTCTTCATAGGTCTTGACGATCTCGAAGCCGCGCCGCGCGGCATATTGCGCGATGATCTCGGCCTGGTTCTCGGTTGAATATTTCTGATGTTCGGTCGACATGCGCACATATTGCGCGGCCCGGACCAATGGTCCGTCCTGATCCTGTCCTGTCTGTTCTTCGCTCGCCTGCATCTGCCCAGTGCTTTCCGCCCGCCAGGGAATGACACCCTCCGATTCCCGTGAAACTTATTGGGAGATCAGAGGTATGTCGTTCACCAAGAAGGACCGAATTATTCAGTCGAATTCAGGAAAGACTTTTCCGGAACTGTCGCCATCCATGCTGAGCGAAGCGCTCGCGCTGGCACTGAAGGAGGAGTTTGGCGCACTCGGCTCTTCGGTCAAAACCGTTGCCAGGTTGACGAACTCCAACGAGCGGGCAGTGCGGAACTGGTTTGACGGCAAGAACAGCCCGAGCGCAGACAATCTGGTTGTCCTGATGCGGCATTCGGACCAGATATTGCGGACAGTACTCGAACTCTCCGACCGGCGCGATCTGATGCTTGCAGTCGGCCTATCCGGGCTGCGGGCGCAACTGGTTGATGTGCTGACCGCCATCGATAACGCGCAAGGCTAATTCCACTCAAGCTTGCTCTATCGAATAATTAGTCATATATGAACGATTGAATGCCATTTCGCGTCATATATGGAAGATTGCTGATGAGTTCGCCCAAGTCCAGAAGCGCCCTGAAACAGCTGGGCAATGACCTGCGCAGCGCCCGCCTGCGCAGAGGCATTTCTGTTGCCGATCTGGCAGTGCGCGCAGGAACGTCAGCCAGTACAATAACCCGCCTGGAGAAAGGCGATTCCGGCGTCGGGATTGGAACGCTAAGCGATGTTCTGGTGGTGTTCGGCCTTATTGATCGACTGGCCGACCTCATCGACGCCCGCAAGGACGAGCTGGGAATGGCGCTCGATGCGGAGCGGTTGCCTCGCAGGGGTAGGTCGTCCGCCGGCACCCGTCGCACCGGCTCGCGTCAAGGCCAGTCACTTGGCAACGAGACTGATGAAACCGATCAGGACGGCGTGGCATTCTGATGGCCGATTTTTCCGCACAGGTCGCACTTGGCGAAAGTCTGGCGTCGGTCGGGCAATTGCGATTCACGCAAACCGGGCCGCGCCAGTTCTCAACCTTTACCTATGACCAGGAATGGAGCGACAATCCGCAAGCCTTACGGCCGGAGTATCCGGGGCATGTCTGGGCTTACGACTTCGTCGAGGAACGCACCCATGACGGACGCAAGTTCCGCATTCTGACCATCATCGACGAGGCGAGCAGGGAGTGCCTGGCACTCGTCGTCGCGCGCCAGCTCAAACACGAAGACGTACTGGCAGCGCTGGCCGAGTTGTTCATCGAGCGTGGTCCGCCCGCACATATCAGGTCGGACAATGGCAGCGAGTTCATCGCCACCGCGGTCCAGAAATGGCTCAGGCAGCTCGGCGTGACTACGCTCTACATCACGCCAGGCTCGCCATGGGAGAACGGCTACAACGAGAGCTTCAACGGCTCGCTGCGGGATGAACTGCTGAACGGCGAGATCTTCTACAGCCTCGCTGAAGCCAAGGTGCTGATCGAGGCGTGGCGGCGTCACTACAACACTGCCCGACCGCACAGCAGCCTCGGCTATCGGCCACCCGCCCCGGAAGCGGCGACACCGCCATTGCCGGCCTCCGGTTCCGCTTCGCTCCACCTCCGACCGGCAATGGCGGCGGAGACGACAATGCACTAACTATCAACCCGGACCACCCGGTGGGGGCTGCTCATTTCCTGCCGCTGGGAACGGGACTGTGACGACATCGAACAGCAAGGGCTCGTAGGCCCGGTTGAAGGCGCCGCGCGCACCGACCGACATCGCCCCGATGGTATCGCCGTGATAGCTGTGCTCCATCACCACGATGCGGTGTCGGTTCTCTCCCCGGTTCCGCCAGAACCCCAAAGCCATCTTGAGAGCGACCTCGACGCTGGTCGAACCGGAATCGGAGAAGAACACGCGCGTCAGGCTTGGCGGCATGATCGCACGGAGCCCCTGCGCTACCGTCTCGGCCGGCTCATGTGTCCAGCCTGCAAAGATAATCTGGTCGAGCTTCTGTGCCTGTTCGGCGATCGCCGCGACTATCCGCGGGTGGCCATGGCCATGGGTGGTGACCCACCACGAGGAGATGGCGTCGATCACCTCGCGCCCGTCCGCGGTTGTCAGGACGGCTCCGCGCGCAGACGTCACCAGCGGAACGGGCTCTTCCAGCCCATGCTGGGTGAACGGGTGCCAGATTGGCGAGGCGCTCACCGGAAGTCCTCCAGGGTGAAGCTGGCGGCAAAAGCGGCGGCAAGCGTCTCGCGATCCAGCGGGTCGATCAGCGGCAGCCGGCCCAGTCGCCGTATGCCGCCTATGCGCGCAATGGTCGCTTCGCTGTCCTCCTGTGGATCGCCCACAAACGCGATGCCAAGTAAGGGAATATCGCGGTGGCGGAGGGCCTCGATCGTCAGCAGGCTGTGGTTGATGGTGCCAAGCGTCGTGCGCGCGACGATCACGCAGGGCACGCGCCAGCGCGCAATGACATCAGCGAACAGAAGATCGCTATTCAACGGGACAAGCGCGCCCCCGGCCCCCTCGATCACAAGCGGTCCAGCGACGGCAGGTGGCATCAGGCGTTCCGGGTCGATCTCGACACCGTCAATCGCTGCGGCGCGGTGCGGCGAGCAAGGGGTCACAAGGCGGTAGGCTTCGGGCAGGATGCGGTGATCAGCCAGTCCCGTGAGGGCCATGACCCGCTCACTGTCGCTGCCACCGTCCAAGCCCGCCTGAACGGGCTTCCAGTAGGACGCGCCCAAGACTGCAGCCAGGGCAGCGGCGAACACCGTTTTGCCGACATCGGTATCGGTCCCGGTAACCGCTATGGCATCGATCACGGCTGCAGGACCTCCTCGAGGACCGCGCCGAGAGCTGTCACGTCCGCCTCGCTTGCATTGAGTGTGAGCGATATCCGCAGCCGCGAGGTGCCCGCGGGCACCGTCGGCGGCCTGATACCCCGCACATCAAACCCAGCCTCCTGCAGTGCTCCGGCAACCTCCATGGTGCGGACGTCGTCTCCCAGAATGAGCGGGAGGATCGGCGATCCGGTTGGTACGACCCCGGAGCGCGCGAATGCGCGCTCGCCGTGTCGCACCATTGCCCACAAGCGCTCGCGGCGCTCGGACTCGTCCTCGACGATGCGCAGCGCTTCGCGCACGATCGCTGCCATCAACGGCGAAGGTGCCGTCGAGAAGATGAAACTGCGCGCACGATTGACGAGGAAGTCGCGAAGAACTGACGGTAAGCAGAGCAGCGCGCCCTCGCAGCCCAGCGCCTTACCGCACGTATGAAGCGTCACCAGGTTGTGCCGGCCCTCGAGTGTTTCGGTGAGGCCCCGGCCCCGTGCTCCCATAACGCCGGTGGCGTGCGCCTCGTCGACCACGAGGAAGCCATCGTGGCGGTCGGCAATCGCAGCTAGGTCTTCGACACGCGCCTGGTCTCCGTCCATGCTGTAGAGGCTCTCGACCGCGATCCAGGGTGCGCCTTTTCCGCCGCCCCTTCGCCAATCGACTATTGCCGCCTCGAAAGCGCTCGCGTCGTTGTGCCGCACGGCCGTACAATTAGCGCGCCCGAGACGCATGCCGTCGAGTGCACTCGCGTGTACAAGTTCATCGTAGAACACGGTGTCTTCGCGTTGCGGCAAGGTCGCGAACACAGCGAGGTTTGCGGCATATCCACTCGAAAGGTACAGCGCGGCCTCGCATCCGAAGAATGCAGCGGCTTCACTCTCGAGGACCTCATGCTCCGGGTCGTTCCCTCTCAGAAGCCGTGAACCGCCTGACCCCAGCGCAACGTTGCGAGCGAGCGCATTCTCTGCTGCACAAGTGAGTCGCTCGGACGATGCGAGGCCGAGATAGTCATTCGATGCAAAATCTATCCCTTGTCGCGACCTCAGCTGGCGGAAACGAGATTGCTGCGTGAGACTGTCCAGATTCTCGCGGTAGGTGAGTAGGTGTGCCATTCTCATCCGATTAGGCCCAAGAGTCTGCTGTGAAAACTGTCAGGACAGTGTTTCCAAGCCCAGGCCTTTAGAATGCGTAGCAGCGCGTGAAGCTGCACTTGGCCCCCAAAATAACCTGCTCCCTCTGCCAAAAACGACGATGCAGCGAAGATCGCTTTAGCAGGCAAAAGCCCTGCTTTCGCAGAGCCCAGAGGCATTGTGTTCACTCTATTTCTGAGCGCCGTTAAGCGTCTAATCGAGAACGGAGAAACGCAGAATGACCGAGGCCGCCGCGCAACACGATGACGAATGGGTGCGCCGCCCCCAAAACGCAGCCGAGGGCACGAACTGCACCGCCGAGCAGTACGCCGCGATGTATGCCCGCAGCATCGACGACGGCGACGCGTTCTGGCTGGAGCAGGCGGACCGGCTCGACTGGATCGAGAAGCCGACCAGGGCCGGCGACTGGAGCTTCGATCCCGTCGCCATCGAATGGTTCGCCGACGGCAAGATCAACATCTGTCACAACGCGGTCGACCGCCACGTCGCCGCAGGGAACGGCGACAGGCTGGCCCTGATCTTCGAGCCCGACGATCCGCAAGGCGCGGTGCGCCGGATCACCTATGCGGAACTCCAGACCGAAGTGATCCGCATGGCGAGCACGCTCAAGAAGATGGGTGTGGCCAGGGGCGACCGGGTCACGATCTACATGCCGATGGTGCCCGAAGGCGCTTTCGCCATGCTCGCCTGCGCGCGGATCGGCGCGGTGCACTCGGTCATCTTCGGCGGTTTCAGCCCCGAGGCGATCGCGGGACGTATCGAGGATTGCGCGAGCGACTGGGTCATCTGTGCCGACGAGGGCCTGCGCGGCGGCAAGACCGTGCCGCTCAAGGCCAACGTCGATGCGGCGCTCGCCAAGGTCGGTGTGAAAGCCGTGCTCGTGATCCGTCACACCGGTGGCGAGGTCGCAATGACCGATGGCCGCGACCACTGGTATCACGAGCTCTCGCAAGGCGTCGCCGATGATTGTCCCTGCGAACCGATGGCGTCCGAAGACCCGCTGTTCATCCTCTATACCAGCGGCTCGACCGGCAAGCCCAAGGGCGTGCTCCACACCACCGGCGGCTATGCCGTGTGGACCGAAACGACGTTCCGATACGCGTTCGACTACCGCCCCGGCGAAGTCTTCTGGTGCACCGCCGACATCGGCTGGGTCACCGGACACAGCTACGTTGTCTATGGCCCGCTCCAGAACGGCGCGACCGCCCTGATGTTCGAAGGCGTGCCCAACTGGCCCGACCATGACCGCTTCTGGGCGACCGTTGCCAAGCACAAGGTCAACATCTTCTACACCGCGCCCACCGCGATCCGCGCACTGATGCGTGAAGGAAAAGCGCCCGTCGAACGGCATGACCTCTCTTCGCTGCGCCTGCTCGGTTCGGTAGGGGAACCGATCAACCCTGAAGCATGGCGCTGGTACGCGGAGACGGTCGGCAAGGATGCGCTCCCGGTCGTCGACACGTGGTGGCAGACCGAGACCGGCGGCGTAATGATCACGACGCTGCCGGGCGCGCACGACATGAAGCCGGGCAGCGCGGGCAAGCCGTTCTTCGGAGTGTGCCCGCAGCTCGTCGACGGCGACGGCGCGGTGCTGGACGGCGCCACGAACGGCAACCTGTGCATTACCCGTTCGTGGCCCGGACAGGCACGCACAGTCTATGGCGATCACGAACGGTTCGTGCAGACCTATTTCAGCACCTATCGCGGAAAGTACTTCACCGGCGACGGCTGCCGCCGTGATGCCGACGGATACTACTGGATCACCGGGCGGGTGGACGACGTGATCAACGTAAGCGGCCACCGCATGGGCACCGCCGAAGTCGAAAGCGCGCTGGTGCTCCACGACAAGGTCGCCGAAGCGGCAGTCGTGGGATTCCCGCACGACATCAAGGGCCAGGGCATCTATTGCTATGTCACCCTCAACGCGGGCGAGGATCCCTCCGACGATCTGACCGCGGAGCTGCGCCAGCAGGTGCGCACCGAAATCGGCCCGATCGCCTCGCCTGACCACCTGCACTTCACGCCCGCGCTGCCCAAGACGCGGTCGGGCAAGATCATGCGCCGCATCCTGCGCAAGATCGCGGAGAACGAACTGGGGTCGATGGGCGACATCTCGACGCTGGCCGACCCCTCGGTGGTCGACACGCTTATCGAGGGACGGCTCAACCGCTAGGG
>JAHDXX010000052.1:0-442 GCA_023384025.1 Sphingomonadaceae bacterium | reverse complement strand
CCGCTATAAACGGAGCAGTGTCGTTGGCGGGACTCAACCCGATTATCACTTCGGCTATCACGGTACTAAGGCATGGCGCAGTTTCGATGACCGGTACGAGATCTCGCCGTAGATGGGCTGTCCTCTAGATCAGGCTACGGGTGCGGGCGCCCTGCGGGCTCCCACACACGTCTCTCTGACCTCGCCATCGCTCTTTGTCCGAAGCGGCTCCTCGCCTTTCAGCGCGGTCAACCCAAGCTTCGCGAACAGCGCTGCGTCGCTGTCGTCGCCCGCGTTGGGCGCCGTGAGCAGCTTGTCGCCGGTGAAGATCGAGTTCGCGCCAGCGAGGAAGGACAGCGCTTGGGTCGCCTCGCTCATGGACTCGCGGCCCGCGCTGAGGCGCACCATGCTCAGCGGCATGGTGATCCGCGCTGCCGCGACGGTGCGGACGAACTCGATATCG
>JAHDXX010000051.1 GCA_023384025.1 Sphingomonadaceae bacterium | reverse complement strand
GTGTAGGTGATCCCCTTCATCCCGCCGAGCACGGCGTAGATGAACACGATACCCATCCCGATGATGACGCCGAGGTCGATCGGCACGTCGAGGAAGCGCGAGAACACGATCCCCACGCCCCGCATCTGCCCGGCGATATAGGTGAAGCTGATGAAGATCAGGCAGATCACCGCCACCGCGCGGGCCGCATTGGAATAGTACCGGGTACCGATGAAGTCAGGCACGGTGAACTGGCCGAACTTGCGCAGATAGGGTGCCAGCAGCAGCGCCAGCATCACATATCCGCCCGTCCAGCCCATCAGGTAGACCGAACCGTCATAGCCCATGAAGGCGATGAGGCCGGCCATCGAGAGGAAGCTCGCCGCGCTCATCCAGTCAGCGGCAGTGGCCATGCCATTGACGACCGGGCTGACCCCGCCGCCGGCTACGTAGAACTCTTTCGTCGAACCGGCCCGGGCCCACAGCGCAATGCCGATGTAAAGGGCGAAGCTGGCGCCGACAAAGAGATAGATCAGGGTTTGCGTGTCCATTGTCCGGCCCCCCTCAATCGTCGAGATCGTACTTGCGCTCGATCTGCTTCGCCTTGACGACGTAGTAGAAGATCAGCGCGATGAAGATGTAGATCGAGCCCTGCTGCGCGAACCAGAAGCCGAGCGGATATCCGCCGATCAAAAACTGGTCGAGAAAACCGCGGAACAGGATCCCCGCCCCGAAGGAGCAGGCGAACCAGATTGACATCAGGGTAACGAGCAGGCGGATGTTCTCGCGCCAGTAGGCGCCCTCCGCCGCGCTCGTCTCGTGTTCAGGTGAATTGTCGGCCATGGCCTCCCCTCCTTTTCCCCGCACCCATTGCGGGAGCGTGGCCGGAGGCTAGGAGCGCGACGGTCGGATAGGGAGCGCGACATTGGTCTAATGGTATGGCGGTGCCCTCAGGGGGTCATCGCTTCGAGCGTACCGAGTCGCTGGTCCGCAGGCAGGCGCCGCAGCTGGGCCAGGAACAGTTCGGCTGCTGCAAGGGCGTCCGTCAGCGCATCGTGCGCGTCATAATCAGGAAGCCCATGGCGGTTCCGCGCCGCGCCGAGGCGATAGGAACCGGTGCCAGTGAGCCGGGGCGAGAGGTGGCGCTCGATCGCAAGTGTGCAGACGGCGCGAACCGGCAGCGCTGCACCATGCAGCTTCCTGACCGCCCCTTGCAGCGCGCCCCGCTCGATGCTGGCACCGTGGGCGACGATCACCGCCCCCGCCAGGTCGCCAAGCAATGCCGCGACCACATCAGCCAGCGGGGCACCTTCACGCGCCCGCTGCTCACCAATGCCGTGAATGGTGACAGCGGCATCGTCGAGCCGCTTGCCCGAGCGAATGTCGAACGTGCGCGCGCCGCCAAGGTCGATTCCCTCAACCGTGAACGGCACCCACCCTGCCTGGAGCAGGTGGGCATTGTCCTTCAACCCGTCAAGCTCGAAGTCGAGTGCAATGAATCGTGCCTGCCGGGCTGGCGCAGCGCGTTCGGGCCAGTCAGCCCGGGCATAGTTTCGCAGGGCTGGCACATCGCACTGCGCCAGCCGTTCAAGCCCGCGGCGAAAGCGCCAGCCTTGCAGCACTCAGGCGATCCCCCCGGCCAGGTTCCGGCGCAGCGAATCGAGCCCGCGCCGGATGACCGAGAAGCAGTCTTTCAGATGCTCCCGCTCCAGCGGGGAGAGGCTGTCTGGCGCGATGGCATTGTCAGCCCGCTGCCCCGCCCCGGCCAGCCCCGCCTGATGGACAATCCGCAGCTCGTTGACGAAGGCCAGCGCGTCGATCAGGCTTTCGCTGTCTTCGCCCGCCATATGACCGAGTTCGGACAGCGCCCGCAGCCGTGCCACCGTGCCGACGGCGGCAATGCCATGCCCCAGCGCCAGCGTACGGGCAATGTCGACCACCGGCACCACCGCCTGCGCCTTGGCGTCGAACACCTTCTCGCCGCTCTCGCTCCGGTCGAGGACCAGGTTGCGGAAGATGCCGAGCGGCACCTTGCTGCGCAATGCGTCACGCGCGATGTAGCTGACGAAGATGCGGTTGGCGGCAGCAGCGGAGACGGTTTCCTCGTGGAGGCGATGAACCAAGGCGGCTTCGCCATGGACGCAGCGCATGTCGAAGAAGATTGTCGCCCGCAGGATCGCGTCCTCGTCCGGATTGTCGATCCAGCGGGCATAGCGGGCGCGCCATTGCGCCAGCGTGAGGCGCTGATCGGCATTCTTCGCCATGATCCCGCCCTTGCAATAGACGAACCCGCAAGCATCGAGAATGTCGGAGATGCGCCCGCCAAGAGCCTCGAAATAGGCACCTTCTTCCGGTTCCAGCGCGTCATCGATCAACAGCCCGTTGTCCTGATCGGAACCGATCAGCTGCTCCTCGCGGGCGAGCGAGCCGAACACGACCAGGGCATAGGGCACCGGGGGCGGGCCAAGCTCGCGCTCGGCCAGTTGCGCCGCGCGGCGATGGGCGGCTTCGCCAAGCGCGGACGTGAACCGGGCCAGCTGGGCCGGCTGGGTGCCGCTTCGGGCCATTGCCGCAAAGCTTTCCGGGATGCGTCGCGCCGCTGCGGCCAGCGCTTCGGCATCCTGCGCTCGCGCTATCGAGAGGCCGATGTCGATCGCGTTGTTGCCGAGGTGGGCGAGGATATCGGTCGCGCTGAGCATGCCCGACAGCCTGCCGGCCTCGTCAACCAGCGGAATATGACGGAACCCGCCCGAGGCCATCAGGGCGACCGCTTCGGCAAGGCTCGCGCTGGCGGGCAAGGTGCGCGGGTTGCCGGTCATCACCGCACCGACCGGCTCGGTCCCGGGCACATCGGCGGCGACCACCCGGTTGCGCAGATCCTTGTCGGTGAAGATGCCGAGCAGCTTGCCGTCGGCACAGATCGTCAGCGTGCTGACCTTGTGCTGGCGCATCAGCCGCGCGGCGTCACCGATGGAAGTTTCAGGTAGGCACGAAACCGGCGCGCCCAGATGCGCGACATCGCCTACGCTTGCGCCATCGAATCCCCCGGCTCGTCCTTGCGCGCGCTGCTCCAGCGCGTGGCGCAGGCGGCGTTGTTCGTCGTCGCTGAAGAAGGCGCGGAACGGGGGCGATGTCTCGCGCAGGCGATGAAACTCCGCCGCCGGAACCAGATAGAGCAGCGTGTCTTCCAGCGCGATTGTCTCGTTGCGGACCTCGCCCCCGCGCAGCAGTGAGGGATAGGCGAACGAGGCCCCCTGCGTCAGGCGGGCAGTCAGTTCTTCCCCCGCGAGCCGCAGCTCGACCGCGCCCGAGCGGACCACGAACAACCAGTCGTTGTGTTGTCCGGCCTGAAGGATGCGGTCGCCCGCGCGGGCATAGCGGACCGTAATTGTGCGCGAGAGAGCTGCGATCGCACGCTCCTCAAGCGCACCGAAGGGCGGTGTCTCCCGCAGGAAGGCGACGACCTGGGCAATCTCGCTGCTCATCGGGCTATACTAGCGCATTTGCCGGTGCCGCGCGCCTACGACCTACGTCTAATCCTTGCGAGGAAGCGCGCGGGGCGGCACAACCCCTCGCAACTGGATGGGAGAGATCGACTATGCCTTTTCGCATGACGGAGATGGTCGGCTGCGAGTTTCCGCTGTTCGCGTTCTCGCATTGCCGCGACGTGGTTGCCGCGGTGAGCCGCGCGGGCGGGTTCGGCGTACTGGGCGCGGTCAGCTTCACGCCCGATCAACTGGAGCAGGAGCTGGCGTGGATCGATGACCACGTCGACGGCAGACCCTACGGCGTCGACGTGCTGATCCCCGAAGTGCAGGCGGTCGAAAAGCAGGTCACGGCTGACGAGATCGTGGCCATGATTCCGTCACAGTATCGCGATTTCACCCGCCAGATCCTGCGCGAAGCTGGTGTTGCGGAAGATGCCGCGAACCCGCTCGGCGGCAGCCAGCGCCCCAACACCTCGCTCGGGCAGGAGCTGCTCGAAGTCAGCTTCCGCCACCCCGTACGGCTGATTGCCAACGCGCTCGGCACCGCCCCGCCGGAGATGATCGCGGCGGGCAAAAAGCACGGCATTCCGGTCGCTGCGCTGGTTGGCGCCAAGGAACATGCGATGAAGCAGATCGAGGCCGGGGTCGACATCATCGTCGCGCAAGGCGGCGAAGGCGGCGGGCACTGCGGTGAAGTGGCGACCGTGGTGCTGATCCCCGAAGTGATCGAGGCGATCCGCGATGCGGGCAAGGATATCCCCGTGCTCGCCGCCGGAGGCATCATGAACGGGCGGCAGATGGCGGGCATGATGGCGATGGGCGCGGCGGGCGCTTGGTGCGGCTCGGTCTGGCTGGCGACAGCCGAAGCGGAGACGACCGAAGTGTTCCGCAGCAAGATGATCGAGGCAACCAGCCGCGACACCATCCGCTCCAAGCATCGCACCGGCAAGTTCAGCCGCCAGCTGCGCAGCGACTGGCACGGCAAATGGGAGGAAGCGGGCATCCCCGCCCTGCCGATGCCGCTGATGATGTTGCTGAGCGAACCGGTGCTGCGCGCAATCGACAAGGCGGCAGTCAACGGCAACCCGCAAGCACAGGGCCTTGCCACCTATTTCGTCGGCCAGGGCGTCGGGCTGGTACGCGAAGTGCGCGGTGCCGGCGCGGTGGTGCAGGATTTCAAGCAGGAATTCGCCGAGGGGTTCGAAGCGCTGGCTGCGGCAGTCGCTTAGGTTCGGGCGGCCAGATTGACACCGCCCCCCAAGCCGCGCAGTCTGCTGCCGGTCAAAGGGGGAAAGACGAACGATGTATCTGCTGGAGAAGTTTCTCGAAAAAGCCATTCGCACGGGCCAGCTGGTGGTCACTGATTATGATGGCACGGAGCGTTCGTTCGGCCCCGGCACCGGTGACTACCCCCCCGAAGTCGGCGGGCGGCCCGGCCCGATCCGCATCCGCCTGACCAACAAGAAGGCCGCCAACCACATCGTCCGCTATCCTCAGCTCGGCGCGGGCGAGGCGTTCATGTGGGACTGGCTCCAGGTCGAGCCGCCGCACGACATCCGCGACATGATCCTGTTCGTGACCATGAACGCCAAGCGGCTCGGCAGCGGCTCGCTCAAGCCAAAGGGGCCGGTCAGGAAGGCACTGCAGAAGACCATCGCCAAGCTTGACGGAATCAACCTGCGCGCCTCGGCCCGCAAGAACGCCGAGCACACCTACAACCTCACGCGCGAACTCTACGAACGGTTCCTCGACGAGGATCGCCAGTACACCATGGCCTATTACCGCGAGGACCCGTTCAACACCTCGCTCGAACAGGCGCAGATGGACAAGAAGGCGCATCTCGCCGCCAAAATGTACCTAAAGCGGCCGGAAGATAACGGCGGCAAGCCGATGAAAGTGCTCGACATCGGCTGCGGCTGGGGCGGGTTCGCGCTTTACCTCAACAAGATGTACGGCTGCGAGGTGCTCGGCGTGGCACTCGCGCCGGACCAGATCGCCTTCTGCCAGGAACGGGCGAAGGAACTGGGAGTCGACGACCAGGTCAAGTTCGCGCTGTGCGACTATCGCGATGTAGAGGGCGAGTTCGACCGCATCTCCAGCGTCGGCCTGCTCGAGCATGTCGGCACGATCCACTACCCCCAGTTCTTCGAGCACACCAACCGGCTGCTGAAGAAAGACGGGGTGATGATCAGCCACTGCTGCGGCCGCTCCGGCGCGCCCGGCTTCACCGACGCGTGGACCCGCAAGTACATCTTCCCCGGCGGCTATATCCCGGCGCTGAGCGAACTGGTGACGCAAAGCGAGCGCTATCGCTGGCAGGTCACCGACGTGGAGGCGATGCGCTTCCACTACAGCCACACGCTTGAGGAGTGGTACAATCGCACAGTGATGCACGAGGCCGAAATCACCGCGATGTACGACCCGCAGTTCTACCGCATGTGGCTGTTCTACCTCGCCGGCGCCGAACAAAGCTTCCGCAACGGCACCATGGTCAACTGGCAGGTGCAATACGTAAAGGACCGCACCGCGATCCCGATGACGCGCGAGTACATCCACGAGGAAAGCGCACGGTTGCGGGCCGTCGGCGAAGTGCCCGGGTGGCGGTTCGATCCGGGGTTGAAGGAAGCGGCGGAGTAGCCCTTTCCGTTAGCGGCGGGCGTCCTCGATCTCGCCTGCACGCAGGGTACGGCGTACGCGGCTGGCCGCACTGGCGGCGTCGCGGTCTCCGCTCATTGCTTCGTAGGCAGCCAGCGCGCCGGGCAAGTCACCGCGCATCTCAATGCACATCGCCGCATTGAATTGGACCGAACGCTGCGTGGGCACCTCAAGCGCCAGCTGGTCGAACAGACGACAGGCCTCGTTGGCATTCGTCTTGGTCGCTTTGAGGGCCTGCTTGAACAGAGCGCCCTGCGGTTTGGTCAGCCCCTTGCGGTTTTCCAGCACCCGGTATGCGCTGCGCCCCCAACGAGGGCCAAGTGCAGCGGCGTGTTGCCGGGCAGCACCATCAACCAGTCTGGTGATGGCCTGGTCTACCGGCGGGAAGTCCGCATCCTCGGGGCAGGTTGTCAATTCCTCGCGCCCGGGAATGCTTCTGCGATAGATGATCTGGCCATCCCTCTCATGGGCCACACGAATGTCGGACGACAAGGCCACGACGCGGGTCAGGCAGACCACCTCCCGCTCTTCCTTGTCCTTCTGGTCGCAATCGGTCCGGTATTCCTTGGACGACAGGCAGTACCAGCGTTTCTGCCGCCCTTCGTTATAATCGACCGAGACATTGGCCCCGCCCTCGATCACTGCTTCGATATTGTCGGCAGCGGCAGGCGAGGAAAGCGCATACAGGGCGTAGTAGGGTTCTCCCCGGCCATCCCTGATCCGCGAGATCTGCGTTTCCAGCTCCGCTTGCAGCGCGCGCCCTTCCGAGCCGGAGAACCGCTCCAGCGCCAGACCGCGCAAGGTCGCCACTTCCTCCGCCTCGGCTGACTCCCCCCACGATATCGGCAGGGTTTCCGCCGTCACCGGCGAAGCCCACAAGGCCGCGAACATCAGGACACTACGTTTCATCCCGGAATCCCCTCGGTTGCCGACCACCAGTAAAGCCGACCTGCCTTGAGGTTGGCAAGGCCGCGCACCGACCCAGAGAGTACTCTGCGGGTCAGGACGCCATCACCGCGAACAGGCTAGCGTAACGATGATCGATAGACCGGCCCGAACCCCACCAGCGCCGCCCCGACAAACGGCAGAGCCACCACCCAGATCCGCACGCCGGTCACCCCTTCCTGGCTGGCGATGCTGATCGCGGCGGTCATGGCTAGCCCCAGGCAGATCAATAGCAAGCCGAGCAGCAGGCGCCACGGTGGCACCGGGCGTCCGTCTCGCGCGGGGCCGAAGCCACGCTCCCAGCGGTGGAACACGCCGACGATCGGCAGCAGTACCGCGATGTAGAGCGCGAACCATACCGGCCGGGCGAGCCACCACTCGAGACTGCCCGGCTCGACCTGCAAGCCCACTCCGCCGAGCAGCCACGCGGCGACCATGACCAGCACGAAGGCGGTCAGGTGCCACAGGTACACGCTCATGATCATGCCGTTGAGCAGCACCGTGGCGGTCCACGCCCGGGCATTCTCCAGCATGCGCCGCCCCGGCCCCTCCAGGGCAATCACCAGCCCCGCCTGCGTTACGCCGAGGGCCAGCAGCGCGATGGTCGGCGGCATCGAGTTGGTGATCTCCGCCCCCGGCACCCCGATCATCGCGATCGGATAGGGCCCGTAGACCGTCAGCGCGATCAGTGCCGCGATCCCGCCCACGAACAGCGCCAGCGGCCTCCACAGCCGTTCGAACCGCCCTTCGACCCAGGCATAGGCGAGCTGGTGCACCCCGACCCACACGAACAGGAAGTTGGCAAAATTGACGTATGGGACCCGGTAGAAGAACGTCAGCATGTCCACCAGCACCGCGCAGGCAACCAGCCATGCCACGCTCCACAGCCCCGCTGCCTTCCATATCCGCCAGGTCCACGGCACCAGCGCCGTCACCAGCAGGTAGACGGCGAGGAACCACACCGGGATCAGCGCGAGGAAGGTCGCCATCTTCACGATCTCGCGGCTGACGCCCAGTTGCGTGCCGAAGAACGCGAACAGTGCCCATGCCAGCAGCACCGGGAACACCGGGTTTATCAGGCGTTGCAGGCGGCTCGCGAACCAGTCGCTGAACGGCTTGCCATCGCGCAATTGCGCTGCCCAGGTCACCCCGTTTGAAAAGCCGCCGACGAGGAAGAAGATCGGCATGACCTGGAACCCCCAGGTCAGCCACTGGGTCCACGGCAGGATGCCGAGCAGGTGCCCGCCCTGCACCGCCCCGCTGCCGTCGACATAGGGCGCCGCGACAAGCCAGTGGCCGACCACCACCGCCATGATCGACATTGCCCGCAGGAAATCGACCCACCGGTTTCGCGTCGGCGGTGCCAGTTCCGCCATCTCGCGTGCCTTGTTCCACATGCGGATCATCGTCAGCACCTCTCCTCTCGCCTGTGGCTATATATGGTGGCTGTTCAAGCTTTCCTACATTGCCGCTCGCGCCATGCCCTGTTAGGCGCGCCGCCAGTTCAGGAGTGCCGATAGAATGTCCGATATCAAGCGCGTCGTCCTCGCCTATTCCGGCGGCCTCGATACCAGCGTGATCGCCAAGTGGCTCGAGGTCGAGCGCGGGCTGGAAGTGGTGACCTTCACCGCCGATCTCGGCCAGGGCGAGGAAATCGAGCCGGCGCGAGCCAAGGCGCGGGCGATGGGCATACCTGACCACCACATCTTCATCGAAGACCTGCGCGAGGAATTCGTGCGCGATTTCGTCTTCCCGATGATGCGCGCCAATGCCCGCTACGAAGGTGACTACCTGCTCGGCACCTCGATCGCCCGCCCGCTCATCTCCAAGCGACTGGTCGAGATCGCGCATGAAACCGGTGCCGACGCCATTGCCCATGGCGCGACCGGCAAGGGGAACGACCAGGTCCGCTTCGAACTGTCGGCCTATGCGCTCGATCCCGATATCAAGGTGATCGCCCCCTGGCGCGAATGGAACCTGACCAGCCGCACCGCGCTGATCGCCTGGGCCGAGGCGCACCAGATCATGGTGCCGAAGGACAAGCGCGGCGACAGCCCGTTCTCGACCGACGCGAACCTCCTGCACACCTCGAGCGAGGGCAAGGTGCTGGAGAACCCGTGGGAAGAGACCCCGGACTACGTCTATTCGCGCACCGAGCATCCGGAGAACGCGCCCGATACGCCCGAGTACATCACCATCGACTTCGAGAAGGGTGATGGCGTGGCGCTGAACGGCGAGGCGATGAGCCCGGCCACGCTGCTCACCGCGCTCAACGAGCTGGGCCGCAAGCACGGCATCGGCCGCCTTGACCTGGTCGAGAACCGCTTCGTGGGCATGAAATCGCGCGGGATGTACGAAACGCCCGGCGGCGAGATCTATGCCCGCGCGCATCGCGGGATCGAGCAGATCACGCTCGACCGCGGCGCGGCGCACCTCAAGGACGAGCTCATGCCGAAGTATGCCGAGCTCATCTACAACGGCTTCTGGTTCAGCCCCGAGCGCGAGATGCTGCAGGCCGCGATCGACCTCAGTCAGGAGAAGGTCTGCGGCACCGTGCGGCTCAAGCTCTACAAGGGCAATGCCATGGTGGTCGGGCGCACGAGCCCCAACTCGCTCTATTCCGAAGCCCATGTGACCTTCGAGGACGATGCTGGCGCCTACGACCAGAAGGATGCGGCCGGCTTCATCAAGCTCAACGCGCTGCGTTTGCGCCTGCTGGCAAAACGCGACCGCTGAGGTTGCGGCGAACCGTTGACTTATCCACCCTTGTCCACCGCGAAATCGGGGAAAAGTGGATAACTCGACCTTGCAAAGGTTGAACGACTCAATCCGTGGGCGCAGTCTTGGCTCATCGGAAGGACGCGGAAAGCGCTTCGAATGAAGGCCTAACAGCCGGAAAACGAAGCAAAAACCAGATCCGGAAGAGGTAGCGGGAACTGTCCGCGCGGTCTTCGAGGACCAGATGCAGAAGGTTTCGACCGGACGCAAGTGGGCCGATTGAGAAGAACGCGAAAGCACTCCGCTACGGGCCGGGCTTTCCGGTCGGCCATCAGGTCAAAGGCATCGGCTTCGGGCGATGACGGTGACAAGATGGAAGACCACACAGGATAGTCAGGTCTCGGGAAAGTCAGGCAACGATGCGAGCCTTCGGGCCAGCGACGAAGTCAGGCGGAACCGGATGCCGGTGCGAGCGCCGGTGACAGAACCGCACGGTCCGGCCCCGCCGGATCGAGAGGGGAAACATCGGGCGCCAAGTGCTCACCGAAACGGGAGGCCGCAAGGCCGAACAGGAAGGTAGCCCACGCGCTGGTGAGAGTGGGGTCGGCAGCAATGCCGGCCCCATTTGCATTGCGGGCGAGACCTGTTTCAGCCGCCCGAATGCCCCATTCCAGACACACTGGGCGGTGCACAACCCGGCATCTCGCCCCGTTTCCGCCTCATTTCCTCGCCGAGACGTGCTTGAGCATCGGCGAGCCGTTTTGGCGGTTTGGTTCCGGTAACCACTCGCGGGTATGGGCGGCGCCAGCTTCGGCGACAGGCAAGGCGAAAGGACCAGCAATGGCCCCGATACCCCGCATGATGCAGACCAACCACTCCCCCCTCTCCCGCACCGCACGGATTGCGCTGATCGCAGCACTGGCCGCGGCGCCGTTCGGCTCGGCGCTGGCAGAGACCGGGGCGGAGAACGCGAACGGCACCGCCTTCGAGGCCGTCCCGGTGGTCCAGCCCCTCCCCGCACCCGAAACCCTCCCCGCGCCCGAAGCCGCGCCTGCTGCCCCCGCCACCCGCGCGTTCGGCACCGGCATGGCGAGCTTCTACGGCGCGGAACTGCATGGCCGCCGCACCGCCAGCGGCGAGCGGTTCGACATGCACGCCCTCACCGCCGCGCACCGCACCCTGCCGTTCGGCACGCGGGTGCTGGTGACCAACCCGGCCAACGGCCGCTCGGTCACTGTCCGCATCAACGACCGCGGGCCGTTCCACGGCGGGCGGGTGATCGACCTCAGCCGCGCCGCCGCCTCCGAGATCGGCCTGGTCGCGCGCGGCTATGGCCGGGTCGAGCTCGCGCTGGTCGAAGGCTGAGGCCTCCCCGCTTGACGCCCGGGCCCGACACCCCCGACCCTGCCCCAGCCACCGCCACCGTCACCCACGCGGTGCGCAAGGGTGTGCACGAGGCGGACGAGCGCCGCTGGACCTGCACCCCCGACACGCTCGAGGTGACCCAGCACGGCCAGACCCAGCGCATCCCCTATGCCAAGCTCGCCGCGCTGCGGCTGCGCTACGAGCCGGGGCGCTATACCACCAACCGGTGCATGGCCGAGATCGTCACCAACACCGGCTGGCGGGCCGAGATCGACAACCAGCACTGGGCCGGGTTCGCTGAGTTCGAGGACCGCAGCCTGACCTACCGCCTCACCATCGAAGCGCTGCTCGCCCGCCTGCGCGCGGCCAACCCGCAGGCCACGCTGGAGACCGGACAAGGCAAGGCCCTGTGGCTCGGCATGGGCTGCCTCATGGTCGCGCTGGTCGCCCTGTTCCTGACCGTGCTCATGATCGGCGGGCCGGTGATCGCCATGGTCAAGCTCGCAGTCCTCGCGTTCTTCGTGCCGACCATGGTGCGCTACGTGCGCGCCAACCGCCGCCAGGTGCTCCCCATCACCGCCGACCCGCCCGAGGGCGTGCTCCCCAGGCTCGCCTGACCCTCACTCCTCCTCCTCCTCGTCCTCCTCCAGCTCGTCCTCCTCCAGCTCGTCCTCCGGCCACCATGTCCCGTAGGCCGAGCGCGCGTGGAGCACCCCGCCCGCGCCCATGCGCCACCAGTCGGGCGCGCCCGCCAGTAGCGCGGCGTACTGCGCCTCCTCGACCGCGTCGGCATCGCCCAGCTCGTGCGGCTGCGGCGCGTCGGCCGGGCGCGCTTCCTCCAGCGTCTCGAGCATGCGCATGACCGGGGAGTAGTGCGGACAGTCGCGGCACTGCGGCCATTGCGGCGTCTCGCAGCACGGCCCCTCGCCGTGGAGGTTGACGACCGGCTCCGGCCCCTGCGCCCCCATGCGCCAGTGCGGCCGCCCGCCATCGGTGCCGTGTACCGCGCCCGGGCACCCGCACGGGATCGCCGCCAGCGCCGCCGCCCGCGCGTCCGCCCGCGCCGCCTCGGCAGACATGGAGCCAGACATGGACCGCTTGTTACACTGTCCTGGGGAAGAAATGTCGCCCCCGACCCCACCGCCAGACGTCCGTTCAGGCTGAGGCCCTGAGCCTGTCGAAGGGCGAAGCCCAGCCACCTCCGGCTGGTCCTCGCCCCGCGCAAACCGTTCGAGCGCGGCTTCGAAATCCTCGGCAAAGGCGTTCGCGGCGGCGTTGGCGGTGAGCCGGTCGAGCCGCGCGAGGTGCGCCAGCAGCAGGCGCGAGTCGAACCGGCGGCGGGTCGCGACCTCCTCGCCGTGGTAGAAGACCTTCTCCTCCACCCCCTCGATCGCGCGCACCGCGAGCACATCCTCCGCCACCGCCCGCGCCGCGAGCATGGCCGCATCCCACGCGAGCCGGAACGCCGGATTGGCACGGCGCATGCGGTACGCGGTCTGGTGACTGATCCCGGCAGCCCGCACAGCCCGCCGCGCCGCCCCGCTGCTGGCGAGCGCGGAGATAAAGGCGACCTGCTTGTCGCGGGAGAAGCCGGTCTGCGGCGGGTGCGCGGAGTCGGGCGGGAAGGTGTCGAGGAGCGCGGGGAGATTGGTACCAAGGTTGACAGGGGCGTTCATGCGGCACCTCCCGAACATATGGTTTGGCAATGTCCGGTCCGCGACAAGCGGACCGCAAGGCCGACCGGCCGCCCGCAGCGCCGCAGGCGCGAGGAGATCGCGAGCGCGGAGGCGCTTGCGGAAAACAAAGACTCCATGGCGTGGTCCTTCTGTGGGGAGAGGGACCGGGGGATTTATGGCAGGTGGGGGGCTGTAGGAAAGGGGCTTGATCTTTCCTGATCAGTAAATTATTTACCACTTCGCAAAGCGGGAAAGCCTGCCCGTGGCGCTACCATCCAACGAAGGAGAGAAGGCATGAATCCTTTTGGCAAAATGCTGAGGCAGGAGCGGAAGGAAAAGGGGATCACTCTTGCCAAGATGGCCGAAGCAATCGGCGTGAGTTCACCATACCTAAGTCAGATGGAGACCGGTGGCAAATCTATCAAGTCTAACGTCGTTGAAAAAGCTATAGATTTTCTTGAACTTTCCGCATCAGAGGCTGAACGCCTTCGGCGAGCAGCAGCGCGCTCTACACCTAAGCACGTCTCAACGGTCGGGATCAGATTACCTGAGAGCGCAACTAATAGTGACCGAGAGCTAGCGTCGAGATTTGCAATGAACTTTCACCGCTGGAAGCCTGAGAAGAAGGCTCGTTTGAAGGAGATGCTCGAAGATGTCGACATCGGGTAAGACTGCCCATTTCGTCGCACCGCGCACGCGCCGCCAGATTGAGGCGATTGCGAATGCGGTTCGTGAACACCTGGGGATAAGAAGTGGCGGGCGCATAGCAATGCAGCCAATCCTGGAGTTCGCCTTGGACGACCTTGTAGAGGGCGCATACTACGACATCGTCAATGATGCCGAACTCGGTGGTGCTGAAGGCATGACTCGTGGCACTGAACCAGTCATTTTGTTGTCCGCCAGTTGTTACATGAGGCTGGGACGTAGCGACAACAGAGCAAGAATGACGGTCGCACATGAACTTGGCCACCTCTTGCTTCATTCTGGAAGGCATGTGTTCCATTTCGAAGAGCCGCTGAACGACCCTCGGTTCGATCCAGAATGGCAAGCTGACGAATTCGCTGCGGCGCTACTCATGCCCAGGGAGGCATTCTCCCAGATGAAGACCGTTCAGCAAGCGATGGCAACATTTGGTGTATCGAAGGCAGCCGCCATCAGAAGAGCTCGGGTAATCAAGATCCGACTCTCTGATGGTCGCCATAGCTACGGTCACGACAAGAAAAAGGGGTACGGTATGACCCGCACCCCTTAAAAAAGCCTGATGCAGACGCGGCCCCTGCAAAGGGTGAGCTATCCAACAACCGGCACTTGGACAATGCCCGCCTAGGCGGATTCGGTTAAGGAAGCAAGAACGAGTGGCCGCACCGATATGGAGCGACACGAAATGTCAAACCGCCGAAAGCCCGCACCGCCGGGCAAGAAGTGGATTTGCCGACCGTGGATCACTCGGAACGGAAAGCGCGTCTATGCGAGTCATTACGGCTTGCAAGCTTTCTGCTTCCTAGTGAGCACGTAGGTTTACCCTGCTTCACTCCAAACGCTCTGTGAACCGAATCACACGCGTGGCTTTACTGGGCTAAGTTCGGTGTAGGAAACCGGAATCGGATTCCCTTGGTCCTTTTGATTGGCGCCGACGACCGTTCGCGGTCGTCGGCCTCCACCTCCCCTAATCAAAAGGATTCGAAATGACTCTTGAGGTTATTCACCTTCGCAAAGCCCTCAAATTCTGCATGCTCGACGACACCCGAGCCTTTTCCGCTCTCAAGAGAGAAGCGTATGAAGACCGGCGTCGGCTGGAGGTTCCCGAAGACAGGGGCGGCGATTTCTTCGCCCCCTTCTGGAGCGATGCGAAGGCACACGCCGTCTTTGGAACTGACTTGCTCACTGAGACAGCCGGACGCATAAACGTTCATCGAGGTCGAGCCAGGCTGTATCCCATTCTTGCCGCACGCTTCATCGAATGGTGGCGTCAGTTCTCAGGTGCTATGAACGAACCATTAGTGCCCCTGAACGAAAGTGTGCATGCGCGATACGACTTTGGAGAACTCGGCATTACCATAAAGGTTGACAACCTATTGTGCTTCCAAATCGACCGAGACCGTCATCGCCTAATCTATCCTTACTTCAGCGAAGAGCCGTCGATTTCTGAGCGCTGGGCTAGGGTAGGTCTTTGGATCATGCACCAAGCCCTGAGTGACTTTCGAATCCAGGACATGGTTATTCTTGACGTTCAACGAGGAAGATCATTCACGGTCCGCGATATCGACCTCAGAGGGGATGAAGAGGCAATTTTCACGGATCGAATGACCATCCTACGCTCCCTGTGGGATAGCATAATGGATGAGGCAGCTTAGCTGCTTTTTAGCAGCATCCAAAGTAGCTACACGAGCTGGCCAAGCGCTTCCTCTCCTAACCCTACCCCTTAAAGGGGAGCGGGCTTCGGCTGGCACAGCCTCTTCGTGGCTTCGTGTGAATTAAGACAGGCGCCCCCCGGGTCTAGCCCGGGGTGACGAAGGGCAGGCGGCGGTTGCCCGACCGCGCGGCCTCTCTGCGTCCCTTCTTTCCTCTGCGGTCTCTGCGTGAACCACACATGGCGCGGCGCGTGGGGTCAGGGTGGCGGTTCGCCGCCGGGTGGTTCGGGTGAGGCTGGGGGTTCGGAGCGTGGGGTCAGGGTACCCCTCCACCACTTCGTGGTCCCCCTCCCCGTGCCGGGGAGGAAGTGGCCCCCTCCGTCCGTGCTGCGCACGGCCACCTCCCCCATG
>JAHDXX010000050.1:3739-15604 GCA_023384025.1 Sphingomonadaceae bacterium | reverse complement strand
CGAACACCAGCCGCAGCTTGCCCGGGCCGGGAATCAGGGTGTCAGTGGCGCGGTACTGGTCGCCAAACGCATGGCGACCGACCACGATCGGGTCGGTCCAGCCCGGAACCAGCCGGGGCACGTTCTCGATCACGATCGGTTCGCGGAACACGACACCGCCAAGGATGTTGCGGATTGTGCCGTTGGGGCTCTTCCACATCTTCTTGAGGTTGAATTCCTCCACCCGGGCTTCGTCCGGGGTGATGGTCGCGCACTTCACGCCCACGCCGTACTGCTTGATCGCATTGGCGGAATCGATGGTGATCTGGTCCGCCGTCTCGTCACGCTTTTCGACCGAGAGGTCGTAGTACTTCAGGTCGATATCGAGATAGGGCAGGATCAGACGTTCCCGGATCCACTGCCAGATGATCCGCGTCATCTCGTCGCCGTCGAGCTCGACGACCGGGTTCTTGACCTTGATTTTCTGCATGGGTGCCCCCGCTCAGTGCTGGAATTGGTTGGCCGCGCTTTAGCAGAGGAAGGCGCGTGCGCAAGGGAGCGGTGCCTGCGACGATCGCAGCCTTGCCAAAAGCAGCGTCCGTTGCCATATGCCCGCCCGGGAGTCGGGTGGACGTTCGCGTCCGCCAACCTGGTCAGGTCCGGAAGGAAGCAGCCACAACGGATGGCAGCGGGTCGCCCGGCTCCTTTTTCCTTTGAGTTGATAGATGCATCGAATAGCGGCGGACAACCGGCGCTAGCATTCGACAGCACGCTCTCGCACGCCTAGATTGCTGCCCATGGGTGATTCACCAGACGACGACACGCCGCCCTGGCTTGATGACGGGGAGGACGAGACCAAGCCGACCGCTGCTGAGCTCGAGGCAGCGGGGCAGAACTCGATGTTCGGCGACCCTGCGCCGACACCTGCGCCACCGGCGCCGCCTGTTGCTTCCGCGCCCACTTCGAACCAGCCCTACCGCGTGCTTGCGCGCAAGTACCGCCCGCAGACATTCAGCCAGCTGATCGGGCAGGATGCCATGGTGCAGACGCTCGGCAATGCCATCAGGCGTGACCGGCTCGCGCATGCCTTCCTGATGACCGGGGTGCGCGGAGTCGGCAAGACATCCACTGCGCGGCTGATCGCCAAGGCATTGAACTGCATCGGGCCAGACGGGCAGGGCGGGCCGACAATCGACCCATGCGGCCAGTGCGAGCCGTGCGTCGCGATTGCAGAAGGTCGCCATATCGACGTGATCGAGATGGACGCCGCCAGCCATACCGGCGTCGACGACGTGCGCGAGATCATCGAGGCGGTGCGCTATGCTGCGGTCTCGGCCCGCTACAAGATCTACATCATCGACGAAGTCCACATGCTGTCGCGCAACGCATTCAATGCCTTGCTCAAGACTCTTGAGGAGCCGCCGGCGCATGTGAAGTTCCTGTTCGCCACCACTGAAGTCGACAAGCTGCCGGTCACCGTGCTCAGCCGGACCCAGCGGTTCGATCTGCGCCGCATCCCGACCGAGTTGCTGCAAAGCCACTTCGCGTGGGTTTGCGCCGAGGAAGGGGTCGGCGCGGAAGACGAGGCGCTGCACATGATTGCGGCGGCTGCCGAAGGTTCGGTGCGCGACGGGCTGTCGATCCTCGATCAGGCCATTGCCCATGCCGATCTCGATGGCGGCGGGCTGGTCAGCGCCGCGAAGGTGCGCGACATGCTCGGGCTCGCCGACAAGGGCGCGCAGCGGCGTTTGCTCGGCAGGGTGCTGGAAGCCGATGCGCAAGGCCTGATGGCGGCGCTGGACGAGCAATATGCGCTCGGGGTGGAGCCGCTCTCGCTGATGCGCGGGCTGATGGACCTGGTGCACCGGATCACCCTGGCCCGGGTTTCGGGTGCCGAGGCCCAGGGGGCGTCTGCCGAAGAGCGCGCGGCGCTTGCGGACTGGGCAAGTCGCCTGTCGATGGGCCAGCTCCACCGCCTGTGGCAGCTCTTGCTCAAGGGGTATGATGAAGTGCGGTCGGCCCCCGATCCGCTGGTGTCTGCCCGGATGGCGCTGCTGCGGATCATGCACGCAACGAACCTGCCCGATCCGGGCTCGCTGGTCCGCCGGATCGAGGAACTGGCCGCAAGCGGCGTCGCGGTTGCTCCGGCTCCCGCATCGGGTGAGTCCGGTAAAGGAGCTACTGAGGCGAGTAGCGCGACAGGCGGGTCGCTGGAGTGGGCTGCGCTGGTCGACCGGGTCGAGCAGGGCGGCAACCATATCGCGGCCAGCACGATGCGGATGCAGGTCCGCGTGGTCGAATTGGCTGAAGGGGTCTTGCGGTTCTCGCGCGGTTCGCAGTTCCGCGATGACATTGCCCCGCAGATCCGCGATGCGCTGCTTTCAGCCACGGGGATGCGCTGGCAGGTCGAGGAATGCCAGACCGATGGTGTGCCGTCGCTGGTGGAAGCCGAGCAACTGGCGCGTGAGGCCGCTGACGCCACCATGCGCCAGCATCCGCTGGTGCAGGCTGCCCTGGAAACCTTTCCCGACGCGGAATTCGTAACCGAATCCGCACCGTCCCAAACTCGTCAGCGCGCCTGGGGCCGCTGAAGTTCCGGAGGAACCGAACCGATGCAATCGATGGAAGAGATGATCAAGGCCGCCCAGAAGGCCGCCGAAACGATCCAGACGCAGATGAACGAAATGCAGGCCAAGCTCGACGCCCTGGAAGTCGAGGGTCAGGCCGGTGGCGGGCTGGTCAAGGTGCGGGCTACGGCCAAGGGCCGGATCCTGGGCGTCACGATCGATGAAAGCCTGATGAAGCCCGAAGAGAAGCAGATCGTGGAGGATCTTGTGACCGCTGCGTTCAACGACGCGCGGGACAAAGCCGACCGGATCTCGAACGAGGAAATGCAGAAGATGCAGGGCGGGTTGCCACTGCCGGCCGGGTTCAAGTTGCCGGGGATGTGATTGGCGGAAAACCGTGCTATCGGTGGCTAAACGAGACTGGAGGGAGGGCAGGATGGCCACTTTGATGAATGACAACGGCACCGGTTCTGACGAGCACGTCCGCGCCAGCGTGAGCGAGGAAGAATGGCAGGTCCGCGTCGATCTTGCCGCCGCTTACCGGCTGGTCGCTCATTACGGCTGGGACGACCTGATCTTCACGCACCTTTCCGCCCGCGTGCCGGGGCCTGAGCATCACTTCCTGATCAATCCCTACGACATGATGTTTGAGGAGATCACCGCCTCTTCGCTGGTCAAGATCGACGTCGACGGGATGCCGGTCATCCCGACCAGCCATCCGGTCAATCCGGCGGGCTTCACCATTCATTCCGCGCTGCACATGAACTGCGAGGATGCCCACGCAGTCATGCACCTGCATACACCGGCCGGGCAGGCGGTGAGTGCGATGGAATTCGGCCTGCTGCCGCATACCCAGACCGCAATGATCGCCGGGTCGGACATTGCCTATCACGACTACGAGGGCATCGCGACCGACCTCGAGGAACGCGACCGGCTGGTCGAGGACATGGGTGACAAGCACGTCATGATCCTGCGCAACCACGGCACGCTGGCAATCGGCAAGAGCGTGGGCGAATGCTTCCTGCGGCTCTATTTCCTCGAGCGGGCCTGCGATGCGCAGGTCAAGATGCTTTCCGCCGGGCTGGAAAGCCTCAACAATCCGCCTCAGGGAACGCCGGAAAAGGTCAAGGCGCAGACCCCGGCGGCGGGTGTCGCCATGCTCGCCAACGGCCTCGCCTGGCCGGCTTTGCTGCGCAAGCTCGACCGGATCGATCCCAGCTTCAGGACCTGACCGGCGTTCAGGCTCCACCCCGGCGTCGCACCAGTCTCTACTGAGGTCTACCGCTCATGCGTGCCCATTTCACCGTACTTGATTCGTGGCGCGGGCTGGCTGCGCTGCTGGTCGCTTATGGGCATCTCAGTGTGTCTGGCGAGCTGGCCGACTTCCTGCTCGCCGCGCGACCTGGCCGGTTTGTCGACTTCTTCTTTGTCCTGTCCGGCTTTGTTATCGCCCATTCAAGCGGCGAACGCATAGCCAATGCCCCTGCCGAGGGTGGCCGGTTCCTGATCAGGCGCGTGGCAAGGCTGTGGCCATTGCATGCGTTCATGCTTCTGCTGCTCGTGATCTACCAGCTGGCACTGCTGGGGGCCAATGCCGCACAGATCATCAGTGAACCCAAGGCTTTCAGCGACGGTTTTGCGCTGAGTGCGCTGCCTTCAAACCTGTTGCTGATCCAGGCCTGGGGGGTCGAGGCCATCAACACCTGGAATGAACCGGCCTGGTCGATTTCGACCGAGATGGCCGCCTACCTCTGTTTCGCGCTGGCGACCATGGCATTCGGGCGCCGGGCGTGGCTGGTTCTGTCCGCACTGGGCCTTGGATGCGCTCTCTACGCTTTCGCCCATCCCGAGATCATGCGCGCCAACGTCGGCCTGGCGGTGGTGCGTTGCCTTGGCGGGTTCGGGTTCGGTGTGCTGACCTACAAGTTCTACACCCTGAAGCCCGAGCGGACCTGGCCGGCGCACAGCCTCGTGGAATGGCTGGTTTTTATCATGGTCTTTGCCGGGGTCATGTTCGTTCCTCCCGCCTATGCGCCGGTGCTGATCCCGATTTACGGCCTTACGGTATTCGTTTTTGCCCACGAGCACGGCTACCTGTCGCGTATTCTCGCATTGCGCCCCTTTGTCTATCTCGGCGAGCGCAGCTACTCGATCTATCTCGTCCACGCCGTCATCGCCATCGGGCTCTATTCGGTGGCTTCGCTGGCCGGCCTGATGACCGGGATTGAGGGCGAGCGCTACATCGGCTTGCCTGCGCCGTTTGGCGATCTCCTGCTCCTGCTGTTTCTCGGGGTTACGATCGTGTTCTCGGCCCTGACCTCTCGGTTTATCGAGCTACCTGGCCAGGCGTTGGGCAAGCGCTGGCTTGCGCGGAAAGCGAACGTTCTTCCAGCATAGCCCACCCGGGAAGGTCGCTGTGCACAGCTTAGCGTCCGGCAGGCGTTGCAGGGGCGGGTAGGGGTTCCCATATCTGCCCCCATGACCCAGACCCTTCCTCTGCTTCCGCTGCGCGATATCGTCGTTTTTCCCGGCATGGTGGTGCCGTTGTTCGTGGGGCGGGAGAAATCGGTCGCCGCACTGGAAGCGGCGATGGAAGGCAGCAAGGAGATTGTCCTGCTGGCCCAGCTCGATCCCGGCTGTGACGATCCGGAGCAAGACGACCTCTACGATCTCGGCGTGGTGGCCCAGGTCTTGCAGCTGTTGAAGTTGCCTGATGGCACCGTGCGGGTGCTGGTTGAAGGCATCAGCCGTGTTCGCCTTTCCGGCCTCGAACAGGATGGCGGGCTGGTGCGCGCGCATGTCGAACCGGTTGAAGGCCATACCGCTGGTGGTAGCGAGGTTACCGCGATGATGCGCCAGCTGGTCCAGCAATTCGGCGAATATGCCAAGCTCAACAAGAAGCTGGGCGATGATGCGGGCGAGAACCTGGGCGACATCGACGATGCCGGTGTTCTGGCCGACACCGTGGCCGCCGCGCTCCAGCTCAAGGTCGCCGACAAGCAGGCCCTGCTCAGCGAAGCCGATCCGCTCAAGCGGATGGAAATGGCGCTCGGCTTCATGGAAGGCGAGCTCTCTGTGCTTCAGGTCGAGCGCAAGATCCGGGGCCGCGTGAAACGGCAGATGGAAAAGACCCAGCGCGAGTATTACCTCAACGAACAGTTGAAGGCGATCCAGAGCGAGCTCGGCGGTGGTGAGGACGGCGACGAGCTGGCCGAACTGGCCGAGAAGATCTCCAAGACCAAGCTGAGCAAGGAAGCCCGGACCAAGGCCGAGGCGGAGCTCAAGAAGCTGCGCGCGATGCAGCCGATGAGTGCCGAGGCGACGGTGATCCGCAATTACCTCGATGTCCTGCTTGGCCTGCCCTGGGGCAAGAAGAGCAAGATCAAGAAGGACATCGCCAAGGCGCAGGAGATCCTTGATGCGGATCACTTTGCTCTTGAGAAGGTTAAGGACCGCATTGTCGAGTACCTTGCGGTGCAGGCGCGCACCAATACCATCAAGGGGCCGATCCTGTGCCTGGTTGGCCCGCCGGGGGTGGGCAAGACCAGTCTGGGCAAGTCGATCGCCAAGGCGACCGGTCGCGAATTCGTGCGCCAATCACTTGGCGGTGTGCGCGACGAGGCCGAAATTCGCGGCCACCGGCGGACCTACATCGGCTCGCTGCCGGGCAAGATCGTTACCAACCTGAAGAAGGCTGGCACCAGCAACCCGCTGTTCCTGCTCGACGAGATCGACAAGCTCGGACAGGATTTCCGCGGCGATCCTGCCTCTGCCCTGCTCGAAGTGCTCGACCCCGAACAGAACGCGAAGTTCCAGGACCATTACCTCGAGCTGGATTACGATCTTTCAGACGTGATGTTCGTGTGCACCGCGAACAGCCTCAACCTGCCGCAGCCGCTGCTCGACCGGATGGAGATTATCCGGCTTGAAGGCTACACCGAGGACGAAAAGGTCGAGATCGCGCAGCGTCACCTGCTGCCCAAGATCGTCAAGGATCATGGTCTCAAGGACGGCGAATTCGCTCTCACCGAGGAGGGTTTGCGCGACCTGATCCGGTTCTACACCCGCGAAGCCGGAGTGCGCACGCTGGAGCGCGAGATCGCCCGGCTGGCCCGCAAGAGCCTGCGCCGGATCCTGGAAGGCAAGGATACTGCTGTCACCGTGACGCCAGATAACCTTGGCGACTTTGCCGGCGTGCGCAAGTTCCGCCACGGGATGAGCGAAGCCGAACCGCAGGTTGGCGCCGTAACCGGCCTCGCGTGGACCTCAGTCGGTGGCGAATTGCTGACTATCGAAAGTGTGACCACCCCGGGCAAGGGCGAGATCAAGACCACTGGCAAGCTCGGCCAGGTGATGAACGAGAGCGTCGCGGCCGCGTTCAGCTTCGTCAAGGCGCGCGCGCCTGCCTACGGGATCAAGCCAAGCGTGTTCCAGCGCAAGAATGTCCACATCCACCTGCCCGAAGGCGCGGTCCCCAAGGACGGTCCGAGCGCCGGCATCGGGATGGTCACTTCGATCGTCTCGACGCTGAGCGGAATTGCCGTGCGGCCTGACGTGGCAATGACAGGCGAAGTGACCCTGCGCGGCAGGGTGCTTGCCATCGGCGGGCTCAAGGAGAAGCTTCTCGCTGCATTGCGCGGCGGTATTCGCACGGTCCTGATCCCGGAGGACAACCGCAAGGACCTCGCGGAGATCCCGGCCAATGTGAAGGAAGGGCTGGAGATCATCCCGGTGAGCCATGTCGACGAGGTGCTGGCCCTCGCTCTGGTCGAGAAGCCAGAGCCGATCGAATGGACCGAAGCCGACGACCTGGCGAGCCGGCCGGGCGCGGCGGCAGCAGCGGTTGGCGGGGCCACTCCGACCGCGCATTGAACGCCTGATTTCGTGCTGCAGCGCAGCGATTTCCTCCCTTGCGCCCGTTCCGGCATGAAAAAGCGACGGAATGATCGGCGCAGGGGGGATTTGGCTTTGACAGCACCGTGAAAAGTGCGTTGAACTCTCTTCCCTTCGCGGCGACGATTCATCGTCAGCCGGTATTCCGCTACGAGGGGGTTCTATCAATGAACAAGAACGAGCTGATCAGCGCGGTCGCCGACGCCAGTGGCCTTTCCAAGAGCGATTCTGCAGGAGCAGTGGAAGCTGTTTTCGATACCATTACCCGTGCCCTTTCGAAGGGTGACGAGGTGCGTCTGGTAGGGTTCGGCACTTTTGCCGTGGCCAAGCGCAAGGCATCGATGGGCCGCAATCCGCGGACGGGCGAACCCATGCCGATCAAGGCCAGCAGCCAGCCGAAGTTCAAGGCCGGCAAGGGCCTCAAGGATGCGGTCAACTGACCCACTGACAGGCTTGCCGGAATAGCGCCGCGCCGGAACCGTCCGGCGCGGCGTTTTTCTTGTCTACTGCGCCATTCCGATCAGGGCAGTCGGGGCGGCGGTGGTCGACCGGTTGATGGTCCAGGTCAGCTTCTTCCCGCGCGGATCAGCCGAGGCGCCTTCGTCAGTGTTGTTGGCGAGGATTTCGCCATCGGTGATGATCGAGAAGGTCCCGTCGGGCACCGGCGCGCCGGGAGGCAAGTCGTCATTGCCGCTGCCCTGGTTCATCCCGCCCATCATGGCCTGCATCGGGTTGCCAGCAGGCTGGCCGGCAAAGCCTGGTGCATCGATCCGCACCGACCCATCATCGCGACGCCCGGCAAAGACAAAGAAGTTTGCCACCGGCAGGCGCTCGAACGTTGGGAAGACGAAGTCGTGATCGAGCCGTCCCCTGACGCGGAAACTGACGTCGAACAGGCCATTGCCCTTGTGTACAACCTTGTCGAAGCCCGCCTGCCGTTCCAGCCGCTTGGCCAGCTCGTCGCCGGACGCCGGGTCGGTCGGGTCGATCCCGCCGAACATCTCGCGCATCTTCTGCGCTTCCTGTTCGTCATTGCGCTTCTTGTCTGCCATGCGCTGGTCGTAGTCCGCGCGCTGCTGGGCCTTTTCCTCCGCGGAACATTCGCGTTCCTCGAAGGTGTCGTTGTCGTAGCAGGGGTCCTCCATGAACTCGCCCTCGGCCATGCTCTGCCCCATCTGGGAAAGCTGGCTCATGGACAGCAGGTGGATCTCGCCTTCGTAAGAATAGGTAAAGGTGCCGTCGCGCAGCAGCACCATTTCGGAAACGAACTTGCCGGGGGCCAGCATGCACCCGGTGATCAACATCGCCAGGCCGCCCGCAACGAGGCCGCGCCAGGCAGATTTCCAGTCTGTTACCTCGATCATCGCATTCCCCTTCCCTGGTGTGTGATCAGCCACGTGTCGCGATAGCATAAAGCGCGATGGCGGCGGCATTGGAAACGTTGAGGCTCTCCATGTTTTCGCTAATCGGCAGGCGGGCGAGGGCATCACAGTGCCCGGCGATATTGTGGCGCATGCCTTCGCCTTCTGCACCCAACACCAGCGCGACGGGGCCGGCGGGCAATGCTTCGGCCAGCGTGGCCTGAGCCTCTCCGGCAAGCCCGATCCGCCAGTAACCGGCTTCGGCCATTTCCTCCAGCGCGCGGGCGAGGTTGACCACCCGGACCCATGGAACAACTTCCAGTGCGCCCGAAGCCGACTTCGCCACAACCCCCGACTCGGGCGGCGCGTGGCGATCCTGTGTGACGATGGCGGCGGCATTGAATGCCGCAGCGGAACGCAGGATGGCGCCGACATTGTGCGGGTCGGTCACCTGGTCGAGCACCACCAGCGGCCGCGCAGGATCGCTGTCCATGATCTCGTCGAGAAACACGTCTTCCAGCGCGGCACATTCCAGGACGAGGCCCTGATGCGGGGCGTCGCGGGCGACCAGCCGGGCGAGGTCCGCACCATCGGCGTACTCGACCGGAAAATCGGGCGGCAGTTCGCCATTGAGCGAATCGATGCCCTCGCGGGTGGCCCAAAGCTTCCGATGGCTGCGGGCCGGGTTCATCAGGGCGGCTTCGACCGCGTGGCGGCCCCATAGCCGGACCTGCCCAGTGCTGGCCCGCCCGCTGCCGCGCCCGCCCTGCATCCGCCCTGCGCGACCGCGCATGGCGCGTTTGCGTTCACCCTTGGCCATAATTCGTGCTCTGCTGGTTCATCGCGCGGCCATGCCAGTGGCCCCATTGACACGCAAGCGCCGCTTCGCCAAAGGGGCGCCTCTCGGCATTCGGGCTGCCTTGGCGCGGCTCAAAATACCCGGCTGAAAAGGCATGTGGACAGGTGGCCGAGTGGTTAAAGGCAGCAGACTGTAAATCTGCCCGCGCAAGCGTACGCTGGTTCGAATCCAGCCCTGTCCACCACCCTTTCAGTGCTTCGCCAGCAAAGCGTGATTTTCTTGCCCGCGAGCGGTGGCGGTATTAACGCGGCTCGCCATGAACGACACAACGCAGCGCAGCGGCCATCCCGTCATCTCCGCCACCGGACTGTTTACCCCGGCGGAGACCATTTCCAACGAGGAACTGGTCGCCAGTTTCAATAGCTTTGTCGAACTGCACAATACCCGCCACGCGGCGGAGATTGCTGCCGGCACGATGGAGGCTTTGCAGCCCAGTTCGGTCGAATTCATCGAGAAGGCGAGCGGGATCAAGTCGCGCCATGTGATGAGCAAGGCGGCAACGCTCGATCCGGAGACGATGGGGCCGCGCTGGCCGGAGCGTTCGAACGACGAAGTGTCCGTCATGGCGGAGATCGGCATTGCTGCGGCGCGCGATGCCCTCGCATCAATCGGGCGCGATCCGGAGGATGTTGACGCGGTGTTGTGTGCGGCCTCGAACATGCAGCGCCCTTATCCCGCGATGGCAATCGAAATCCAGCAGGCGCTCGGCATCGAGGGGTTCGCGTTCGACATGAACGTTGCCTGCTCCTCGGCCACGTTCGGAATACAGACTGCCGCCGATTTCATCCGGGCCGGCAATGCCCGCTCGGTGCTGGTGGTGAGCCCGGAGATCTGCACCGGCCACAACAACATGAAGAACCGTGACAGCCATTTCATCTTCGGGGATGTCGCTACCGCGGTTCTGGTCGAGGACCGCAGCCTCGCCCCAGCGAATCACTGGGAGATTGTCGGGACCCGGCTGAAGACCGTGTTCTCCAACAACATCCGCAACAATTTCGGCTTCCTGAACTGTGCCACGCCGGAAACCATCGGCACGCCGGACAAGCTGTTCGTGCAGGAAGGGCGCAAGGTGTTCAAGGAAGTGGTGCCCATGGTGGCGACCATGATTGTCGAGCATGCTGGCGACCTGGGGATCGACCCGGCCACCTTGCGCCGCCTCTGGTTGCATCAGGCCAATTCGGGGATGAACCGGCTGATCGCACAGCGCGTGCTCGGGCATGAGGCAAGCGAGGATGAAAGCCCGACGGTGCTCGATACCTATGGCAATACATCGAGTGCGGGCTCGATCATCGCGTTCCACCAGCACAGCGCAGACATGGCGCCCGGCGACACCGGGCTGATCTGTTCGTTTGGCGCCGGCTATTCCGCCGGTACGGTGTTTGTGCGCAAGGTCGCCTGACGCGCCAGCAACGCGTCCCACGCACCGACCACTATCGCAGAAAAGCGCCAGATCGCGGCCATGGCGATGACGGAGACCAGCCCGTCGACCGCGTAATGGTAGGCGAGGTGGACCGAGCCGATCCATATGACCACGAAGAACACACCAAACCAGCGCGCAGCGCGGGGTGCGGCGTGGCGCATGGCGAACCAGAACAGCACCGCGACAGCCACATGCATGCTGGGCATGGCGGTAATTCCGCTCCCGAGCCCGTTTGCATCGGCATGGAACCAGTCAAGCAACATGCCCTGCACCTTGAGGGTCATGACCGGCACCTGTTCGTTGGCTGCATTGAGGTAGGCCATCTGGGCGTCGAAGGTCGGGTTGCCCATCAATGGCCCGGCGAAGCACGGCCCGACTGAGGCGAGCATGGTGGCAAGCGCACCGCCGACCATGGTCCAGCCAAGCACATAGGAAAGGAAGAACCGGCGCCGCACGGTCTCGTCCATCGTGGAAAAGGCGAACCACAGCACGCCGACGTACAGCAGCAGGAACCACACCTGGTAGAGCAGCGCGAGCAGAGCGGTGACGACCGGATAGCCGAGCACCGGCTGCATGACTTCCCATGCGTCACGCCCGAAAAACAGCGCCCGGTCCCAGGCGATGAAAGTCGTATCCCAGGTGTAGTCGTTGAACAGCGGTATGGCCGCCTTCATCTTGGAGAAATAGGGCAGGAGCACGATGCACATCGCGAGCATGGCCGCGCCTGCCAGAGCCCGCCCGCGCACGGCAGGAGCGGTATAGCGCTGCCACAGGTGGCGTCCGGGC
>JAHDXX010000050.1:0-3729 GCA_023384025.1 Sphingomonadaceae bacterium | reverse complement strand
TCGCTCGCGGACCAGGCAACGGGCCGCATCAATGCTGGCAATTGCGAGGACGTTGAGCAGGTACAGCCGTATGTTTGCGAGGACCGGCCCGATGTCAGGCCAGATCCCCTTGCTGGCGAGCAGACCGGTGCAAAGGGCGAACAGCAGCATCGCGACCACCAGTACGGGGACTTCGCCGATCAGGCGCCTCAACGGAAGGTCTGCTTGCTGCATTGCCGGGCCGGACTAGCCCAACATGGTTAGCAAGGCCCTAACGCAGCATCAGCGGAGGCATCATGTGAACGACGCACCCGCCTCCTTCAGCCAGAGCATGCCTTGTGCCCGCTTGCCGATACCCCTAGATGGGCCGGATGGCTGGTGAACTTATGGACAATAAGGGTCGTGGCGAAGCTGGCTGGAACTGGCCGGCAATCCACCCCGAGGGGCGCAAATTCGGCTTGATCGCGGCTGCGGCCAGCCTCGGGACCGCACTGTTGGCATGGGAAACCATTGCCTGGCCGCTGGCGTTCCTGACGCTGGGTGTGCTGGCATTTTTCCGCGATCCGGAACGCGTCGTGCCGCAGGACGAGCGGGCCATCGTTTCTCCCGCTGACGGGCTCGTCTCGCTGATCATGCAGGTCGAACCGCCTGCCGAATTGCAGGGGCTGGACGGCAGTGGAGCGAATGGTCTTCCCGCACGCCCCGTAACCCGCATCTCGATCTTCATGAGTGTGTTCGACGTGCACATCAATCGCTCGCCGATCGGCGGGATCGTGCGGCGGCTGGTCTATGTCCCGGGCAAGTTCATGAATGCCGACCTCGACAAGGCGAGCGAGGAGAACGAGCGCCAGCACATTCTGGTGGAGCGGGCTGACGGGGTCATGATCGGCTTCACTCAGATCGCCGGCCTGGTGGCGCGGCGTATCGTCCCGTTCGTCAAACCGGGCGATTTCCTCGCTGTTGGCCAGCGCGTCGGCCTGATCCGGTTCGGTAGCCGGGTGGATGTCTACTTGCCGGCGGGGACCGATTCAAAGGTGCTGGTCGGCCAGAAGGTCATCGCCGGGGAAACCGTCCTTGCGGAAATCGGCCAGCAACTTCTGATCGAGGGCGTTGCGCAGTGAGCGAGGACGACGGGGCGCGGCTTGGCCCGAAAGCGGCCGAGGACGAGTTCCCGCAATCGCGCACGGCCGGTCGCGGGCTGACCCTTCGCGCGGTCTTGCCCAATGCCATTACCGCAGCCGCGCTTTGTTCGGGGCTGACCGGGATCCGGTTCGCGATTTCAGGCGAATGGAAGTTGGCGATCTTTGCCATCATCCTTGCGGGCCTGCTCGACGGGATCGACGGGCGGATTGCCCGGTTGCTCAAGGCGCAGTCCCGGTTCGGGGCCGAACTCGACAGCCTCGCCGATTCACTTTCGTTCGGCATGGCGCCGGCGCTGATCCTCTACATGTGGAGCTTGCAGGACCTGCCCCGACTGGGCTGGTTTGCCGCGCTTGCTTTCGGGATTTGCTGTGCGCTGCGTCTCGCGCGCTTCAACGCGCAGATCGATGTCGAGGAGCAACCGCACAAGTCGGCCGGGTTCCTGACCGGCATTCCCGCTCCGGTCGGGGCGGGCCTGGCATTTCTGCCGTTCTACCTGTGGATGGCGACCGGAGACGAACTGTTTCGCAATCCGGTGGGCAACGCGGTATGGATGGCGCTGATCGCGGTGCTGATGATCTCGAACCTCGCAACGCTGAGCTGGGGGCTCATTCGACCTCAGCGCAACCTGCGGTTGCCATTCATAGCCTTTGCCGGGATGCTCTTCGCCGCATTGCTGCTGGAGCCGTGGTGGGCGCTGATCGCGATCTGCGCGGGGTATCTTGCCCTGATGCCCTATTCGTGGTGGCGCTATGCCAGGATCAGGCAGCAGCGCGGCCATCGCCCGACATGACGTCGCGGTAGCCAATCCGGATCACCCGCGCGCCCTTCGGCGCATCGCTGCGGACCAAGGCCGCACCGCATTCGCCTGACAGCACCCGCAGTTCTCCTCGCAGCCGATGCCAGGCACCGGCCGCACGCATTCCGCTGTCCGCCAGAACGAGAACGCTGGACAGGGCGCAAAGGGCAAACAGGGTGAACAGGGCCAGGGCCATCATCGCTTGGGTCTTCCTCGTCTCGCCCCACAAGGCTGTTGACAGCCTGTGGAAATCGGGTTGAAAACGCATACCGGAGGCAATGTGTTCCGCCGATGAACACAATGTTCCCTTTTTGTTCCTTTGTGTCAAGCGCAATCTGCGCTGACAGGTGTAGTTTCCGAGTCTGATTGAGGCTGGATTTTATCCCCGACCATCGCTAAGGGGCCGCCTTCGCCGCGATTCCCTTGCCATTCAGGCCGGGGTGCGGGGCGAAAATCCACATGGGCAGCGCACATACCGGTGCCGCCTGCGGGACAAGGGTCGTGAGACCTGCCGCAGCGGTTCCAGTTGCCCAGAGGTCAAACCGGAAAGGAATTATCCTATGGCGGCCCCTGTCGTCACCATGCAAGCATTGATCGAGGCCGGCTCGCACTTCGGCCACCAGACCCACCGCTGGAACCCGCGGATGAAGCCGTACATCTTCGGCGCGCGCAACGGGGTTCACATCATCGACCTGTCGCAGACCGTGCCGCTGTTCGCGCGCGCGCTCGACTTCGTCGAAGCGACCGTCCGTTCGGGCGGCAAGGTGCTGTTCGTCGGCACCAAGCGCCAGGCCCAGCAGCCGATCGCCGAAGCCGCCCGCGCCTGCGGCCAGCACTTCGTCAACCACCGCTGGCTCGGCGGGATGCTGACCAACTGGAAGACCATCAGCCAGTCGATCAAGCGCCTCAAGACCCTCGAAGAACAGCTCTCGGGCGAAACCTCGGGCCTGACCAAGAAGGAAGTGCTCCAGCTCACCCGCGAGCGCGACAAGCTTGAGCTTTCGCTCGGCGGCATCCGCGACATGGGCGGCATTCCCGACGTGATGTTCGTGATCGACGCTAACAAGGAAGACCTGGCGATCAAGGAAGCCAACGTGCTGGGTATCCCGGTCGTCGGCATTCTCGACACCAACGTCGACCCGAGCGGCATCGCCTTCCCGGTTCCGGGCAACGACGACGCGGCCCGTGCCGTGCGCCTTTACTGCGATGCAATCCGCGACGCGGCACTGGCAGGCAAGGGTGCCAAGGTCGCCGATTCGGGTGCCGACATCGGCGCCATGGAAGCCCCGCCGGCCGAGGAAGTCGCCGCCGAGGCGTAATTCCCCGTTTGCGGTCGCCAGATCGCAACACTCCATCCCTAGAGCGCCGGGCCATCCCCAAGGGGCCCGGCGCCCGTTTGATTTAGACAAGAAGGAAATCACCATGGCTGCATTCACTGCTGCTGATGTGAAGAAGCTGCGCGAAATGACTGGCGCCGGCATGATGGACGCCAAGAAGGCGCTCGAGGAAACCGGCGGAGACATCGAAGCCGCAGTGGACACGCTGCGCGCCAAGGGCCTGGCTGCCGTTCAGAAGAAGTCCAGCCGCACCGCTGCGGAAGGTCTGGTCGGCGTGGCTGTTTCGGGCACGCGCGGCGTGGCTGTTGAAGTGAACTCGGAAACGGACTTCGTCGCCAAGAACGATCAGTTCCAGGATTTCGTCCGCAAGACCACCGAAGTTGCCCTCGGCCAGCCGACCGACGATGTCGAAGCGCTCAAGGCTGCGGCCTATCCGGGCGGCGGCACTGTCGCCGACACGCTGACCAACAACGT
>JAHDXX010000049.1:10543-15689 GCA_023384025.1 Sphingomonadaceae bacterium | reverse complement strand
ACATGCCGAGGGTCGGCACCATGGGCCTCGACATGATGTTGCGCACCTGCACCATCCAGGTCAACCTCGACTATTCAAGCGAGGCGGACATGGTGCAGAAGTTCCGCGTAGGCCTCGCGCTCCAGCCGCTCGCCACCGCATTGTTCGCCAACTCGCCGTTCACCGAAGGCAAGCCGAACGGTTACCTCAGCTACCGCAGCCATATCTGGTCGGACACCGATCCGCACCGCACGGGGATGCTGCCGTTCGTGTTCGAAGACGGGTTCGGGTACGAGCGGTGGGTCGACTACATGCTCGACGTGCCGATGTACTTCGTATTCCGCGAGGGGCGCTACATCGATGCCGCCGGGCTCAGCTTTCGCGACTTCCTCGATGGCAAGCTGTCGGTTCTGCCGGGCGAGAAGCCGACCCAAAGCGACTGGTGGGATCACCTCTCCACCGCCTTCCCCGAAGTGCGCCTGAAGAGCTTCCTCGAAATGCGCGGGGCCGATGGCGGCCCGTGGAACCGGATCTGCGCCTTGCCCGCGTTCTGGGTCGGCCTGCTCTACGACCAGGGCGCGCTTGATGCGGCGTGGGACCTGGTCAAGGGCTGGTCGATGGAAGACCGCGAAGCACTGCGCAGTTCGGTGCCCAGGCTGGCGCTCGACGCGCCGCTGCCCGGCGGCGGACGCCTGCACGACATCGCGAAGGAAGTGCTCGCCATTGCCCGCTCCGGCCTGGCCGCCCGCGCCCGACTCAACACCGGGGGTGACAACGAGACCGGCTTCCTCGAACCGCTGGAAGAGATCGTCGCCAGCGGCAAGGTACCCGCCCAGCGCCTGCTCGACTCCTACAATGGCGAGTGGGCGGGCGATATCACGCGGGTCTACGAACACAGTTTCTGAGGGGAGAATTGCGATGCTGATCGTCCTGGCCAAAGCCACTGTTCCCGAGGGGGCGCTCGACGCCGCGCGCGATGCGATCGCGACCATGGTTGCAGCCTCGCGGGCCGAGGAAGGCTGCATCGACTACACCTTCACCACGGACGTGCTCGATCCCACCAGCCTGCATATCGTCGAGAAATGGCGTGACAAGGATGCGCTCGCATTCCACTTCACCACCCCGCACATGGCGGCATTCCAGGCAGCCATTGCCGGAACCGGCGTGCAGGTGACCGAAGCACTCAAGTTCGAAACAGACGACGGGGCCTCGCTGTTCTGATGCGCCTTGCCCGGCTGGTGGCGGTGCTGCTGGCAGCATTGCTCGCACCGGCACTTCATGCCCAGAGCGCGGAAGACCGGTTTGCCCGCGATGCCGCGCAGCATTCGCGCGATCTGCGCGATCTCTATTCGCTGCGCGGGATTGAGTCGCCCAAGATGCGCGACGCGACCGTGGCGGACATTGCGCAATATCTCACTGTACAACGGATCGACGCCAGCCCCGGCTATCCCAACGGCTCGGCGGTGCTGTTCTATGCCGAGCATGACGGCCAGCTCAACATCTACCTGATCGGGCGCGAAGGGCTGCTCGCATCCTCAAGCCGCAAGGTCGCGGCAGACGACCTGGAGCTGGCCGCGACGGAGTTCCGCCTGGACCTCGACGTCGATGGCATTGCCCGCAGCCGTGCCCCCAAGTGGCGCGGCGATCCGGAGCTGATGGAGCCAGCCGCACCGGCCAGGCGCGCGCCGCGCCGCAAGAAGGACCCGACCGAGGCCTTGTCCGCCCTGCTGCTGCCCGACGAGATCCGCCCCGCTCTGCAGCAGGTCCGCCATCTGGTCGTGGTGGCCAACGGGGTCATCGGCAGCAACCCGTTCGCCATGCTCCCCCTCGACCGCGACACCGCGCTGATCGACCGGATGAGCGTGAGCGTTTCGCCCGGGCTGTTCGATCTCGACCAGATGATCCCGCCCTGGCGAATGGAAGCGGCGTTCAGGAACGCGCTGATCGTGGGCGATCCTGAAGTGCCGGCCTCGCCCGAATGGCAGGTTCCGCGCCTGCCCGGTGCCGAAAAGGAAGCGCGCCTGCTGGCTGAACGGACCAATGTGCCGGCCTTGCTGGGCGCGGAAGCGACCAAGCAGGCCGTGCTGGGCCGCATCAACAGCGCCTCCACGCTCTATTTCGCGGCGCACGGGGTCTCGAACCCGAAAGAGCCGCTCACCGGCGGGTTCCTGATGCTGTCGGGGCCGGACCCGAAGTCGGCTTTCCTCACCGCCGGTGAAGTGCAGAACCGGCGGCTCCAGGCCGGGCTGGCGGTGCTCAGCGCGTGCCAGTCAGGCATCGGCATGAACCATGATGGCGGGGTGATCGGCCTGGCCCGCTCATTCCAGAAAGCCGGCGTGCCGCGGGTGGTCATGAGCCTGTGGAGCGTGGATGACCAGGCGACGCTCTACCTGATGCAGCGGTTCCATGAACACGCGATCCGGGAAGTCCCGGCAGAGGCGCTGCGCCTTGCCATGCTCGACACCCGCGAGATACATCCCGATCCTGCCTTGTGGGCCGCCTTCACGCTGTTCGGGACACCGCGCTGAGGCTGTTCGGCTGGCGGTGCTCTGCCGGTCCTATTCGGCAGGGTGGTGCTGCAATACCGGGCCGCGCGGGCGAAGCAGGCGCTTGATCCGGGCCAGGCGCGCGGTGATCAGCCCGTGCCGCTCCATCCAAGCGTGGTATTCGCGGTACTTCGCATCCTCGCCCAGCAAGTGGGCCTCTTCCGTGCGTGCGCGCCAGTAATAGATACTGCTGACGCAGGCGAGGAAGAACGTGTTGCGGATCACGTCGACCAGCGTGCCGTCGGCATTGACGAGGAACGGCAGCGAAGCGAGCCACCAGAACAGGTTCTTGGACACGTAGGCCGGGTGCCGGGTGAAACGGTAGGGCCCGTTGGTCAGAACGCCGCGATAGGTCAGGTTGGAGAACCGCAGGCCGAAGGCGACCGTCGCCCAGGCGTAAATCCCGGTGAGGAACACCAGCATGCCGCCCCACAGGCTGAGCAGGAACAGGTTGTCTGCGAACCAGTATCCCCATCCCGGCGTGTTGATTTCGTAGGCGAGCATGCCGTTGCCGCTCATGAAGCCGAACGCGAACGGCGGGTAGCACATCAGTGCCGCAACCCATCCGGCGAGATAGGGATTGCCGCTGCGGATATGCGCATCGAGCGGGCGCATGGTGACGAGGTAACCGACCGTTCCGATCTGGACGTCGATCACGAACAGCAGTGTGGTCAGGGCCATGGCGAACTGGAAAGGGTTCTGGCCCAGTGCACCGATGTCAGCCTCAACCACCTGGGCAAAGCCGCCCGGCAGGATCGAGATCATGAACGCGCCGAAGAAGCCCTTGATGATCCACGCCCGCCAGTGCTTCTTCACTTCGTCAGGGTCATAAGGTTCGCGCCCCAGCAGCATGGCACCAAAATGCCAGGCATGGTCGCGCGGCTCGATCATCACCCGGTCCAGCCACAGGACGTAGGGAATCGAAAGCGCGAACAGCGGAAACGCCGCCACGCCCAGCACGTGCATCGCGAAAAGGTATTGCCCGTCCCAGTACCACCGGCCGAGGCAATAGAGCCAGCCGATCAGCATCCACGTGACCCACAGCCCCGCCAGTTTCACCACCGAGACATGGACAACATCGGCCAGCGGGCGCTTGTGGTTCCAGTCGATCCCGGTCGACCGGTTGCGATGGACCTTGTCGACCAGCACCGACCACAGCACCATCGGTATGGTGGAGCACAACACCGCGACGAGGGCGGCATAGGGGCCGGACAACGGCACGCGCGGCCCGGGGATGCCGAACATGTCGGCAATGGCCGGGTAATTGCGGCAGAACACGATCCACGCCAGCAGGCCGAGCAGGCCCGACAGGCCAACGCCCACGGACACGTCGCTCCGCGGCAGGGGGTTCGCTGCTGGGTCTGTGCTGCTCATCGCCCCTTGCCCTAGCGGACAAGGGTTAAAGGCGGTGTAACGCGGCTCCGATCAGCGGAAGGCGTGAATCTTGCCGCTGTCGTCCAGCACGTAGAGCGTGTTGTTGGCAACGACCGGCGCCAGGCTCACCGGCGACCCGAGATCGGTGAAGAGGCTGGCAGAGCCTTCACCGGTGCTGATCCGGTAGAGATCGCCCTCGGTGCTGGCGACCCACAGGCTCCCGCCCGCAAGTACCGGACCGGTCCAGAAGATCGGCCCCTTGCGGTCTTTCTCGTCACGGTACCGCGCCAGTTGGGTGATCCAGCGGATCTTGCCGGTGGACCGGGCAATGGCGAGCACGCGCGAATCGTCGGTCAGCGCGAAAATCCACTCGCCGGCGATGGCAGGCGTGGAAATCCCGGCCACGTTCAGTTCCCACAGGCGCTGACCGGTAACCAGTTCGTAGGCGGCCATGCGGCCACCCTGCCCAAGCGCATAGACCCGACCCTGGTCGATAATCGGATCGGCATCGATATCGGTCAGCGAGCCGACCGCAGTCGAGATCGAGGTCCGCGCCAGCGCGTCCGACCACAGGGTACGGCCATTCTCGTACCGGTAAGCGACCAGTTCGCCCGAACTGTAACCGGCGATCACGGTGCCCTGCCCGGCCGCCGGGGCGGCAACCCCGAACACGCCGGCTTGCGAGATCGAACCGGTCTCGTTCCATTCCGGTTCGCCCGTTGCCGCCGCCATCGCGTGGATCTGGTTGTCCTGCGTCATCACGAACACGGTGTTGAACGCCACCGTCGGTGACCCGCGCAGCGGCCCGGCCGGCTTGACCTTCCACACCTGGTTGCCTGTTTCCGCCTCCAGCGCGACAACTTCGCCCACGCCGTTGGTCGCATAGACCCGGCCATTGTCGTAGCTGGCACCTCCGCCGAACGCGGAGTTCTGCAGGTTTCCGTCCAGCTCCATCCGGTGCGTCCACCGCCGCGCGCCGGTCTGCGCATCAAAGGCATGAACCTGGCCAGAAGTATCCACGGCAAAAAGCATGCCCCCGCCGATCACAGGCGAAGCGGCCAGACGGCGGCGGTTGCCCGAACCGTCGATCTGCACGCTCCATGCCCGGGCCGGACTGCTGCTCAGCGTCAGGTTGCCATAGGCCTTGCTCGCCGTACCGCCCGCCTGCGGCCAGGCCGGATTGGTTTGCGCCGGCGGCAGGACCACTGAAATGCCGGCCAGCGCCGGATCGACGCTGGCGCCGCTTT
>JAHDXX010000049.1:0-10533 GCA_023384025.1 Sphingomonadaceae bacterium | reverse complement strand
ATCTTCGACAGGATCGGCACGCGGGCACCCACGGTCGGGGTGGTCTTGTCATCCTTGCCCCCGCCAAACAGGCCGCCACTGCAGGCGCCAAGGCTGGCGGCGAGGATCGCAACGGCAGCGAAGCGCATAGAGGCTGTCCGGACCGGTTTATGCATGGTGCTCATCATTCCTGTCATTCTTGTTCTGGCGCGGCGGCAGCCGGTGCATCACCGGCAGGGCCGCCCACTTCCTCGAGAACCTTGTCCACATCCTCGATCGCATCGACACCCAGCAGGCCGGCCATCTGGCGCGAACGCGACCGCAGGCCGTCCGGCACGTTCTCGTCCTTGGCGATCGAGGAGAACAGTGTACCCGCCTCGCGCCGCTTGCCCTGCTCGAGATAGGCCATGGCGACCATCTCCCCGGCGCTGCCGAAGTAGGGATTGCCGGGCACGGCGAGCGGCTTGAGCCGGGCGATCACATCCTCCGGCTTGCGGCTGTCGTAGGTCGCGGCAATCTCGCGGACGGTTGCGAGGTTGCGCAGGGACTCGGGCAGGTCGTCTGCTGCGGCGACCTGCGCGTAGAGTTTCGCCGCTTCTGCCGGGCGATTCTTCTCCATCTCGATCCCGGCGCGCAGCAGGCGGGCCATGTTTGCCGCACCTTCGTTGCCGTCGTTGATCAGGGTGTCGAGCGTGGCGGCACCGGTATCGAGGTTGCCGGCTTCGATCTGGTCGAGGGCACTGACCAGCTGTTCCGAATCCGCTTCCAGCGCCGCCTCGCTGCGCCCGTCCCACCACAGGTAGGCAGCAAACGCTGCCAGACCGGCAACCACCACCCCGATGATCGGCTTGCCATATGTGCGCGCGAAATCGGCGAACTGGTCCTGCCGGACGGCATCGTCAATTTCCCGCATCAGGACATCGTCCTGCGCTGCTTTCTTCTCTTCCGGGGTCAGCGTCTTGGTCGGTGTGAGGGCCACTTAGGCTCTTTCATGTAGCTGTCGTTTCGGTCGCGGTGTTTAGCGGATGGCGGGGCCAATTCAACTTACAATCCGGCTCTGGATATTGCCTGTCCCCTGTCACGTGAACCGCCGGTGAAGCCCGCGCTCACGCCGGAGGCAGGCCATCACCGCCAATCGCCGCCGAATAGAGGCGCCGGTAAGCGGCAATCATCCCGGCTTCGTCGAAGCTTGTTAGCGCCTTGTGGCGGTTCGCTTCGCCGATCGTGCCGCGCAACTCTGCATTCTGCGCCAGCCGCATGAGCGAAGCAGCGAGTGCGGCTTCGTCGGCCGCAATCAGGGGGCGGTTCTCGTCAGACACCATGGCCGCAACGTCACCCACGTTGGTCGCGGCGACTGGGCGGCCTGCCGCCATCGCCTCGATTAGCGAGATCGGCGCCTGCTCGCTGTCGGAGGACAGCGCAAAAATGTCGAACAGCCCCGCAAACCGCGCCGGGTCCGCCGCGAAACCGGGCAAGTGGAGCCGGTGGCCGATGCCCAGCCGGTCCGCTTCGGCCCGGATCGCGTCGCGTTCCGGCCCTTCACCCACGATCACCAGCTGCCAGCCATCCGGCAAGGGGGCAAAGGCTCGGACCAGGCGGGGCAGGTTCTTCACCGGACGCAATCCGGCCAGTGTGCCGACCCAGTATTCGCCCGGCCGCTTGACCACGCCGCGCAAGGCATCCGGCTTGCACTTGCCGGCGAAGCGCGCGGTGTCGACCCCGTTGGGGATATGCCGAACACGCCCGATCGGCTGCTCCCACACTTCGAACGCGATGCGCTCGAGCGTTTCGGAAGGCACCACCAGCCCGCTTGCCCGGCCCAGGGCGATGCGGCGGAACCAGTTGCGGCTCCTCTTGAGCTTTGCCTGTTCGTCGGAATTGAAGCCGTCCTCGTGATGGATCAGCCGGGGCAAACCGAGCGACTGGCCGAACAGCGTGTGCGCCATGACCGCGTCCATCGCGCCCCAGTTGTAGGTCAGCACCAGGTCATATCCGGCCATTGCCCTGGCCAGCCGGTGCAGGCGACCGAGCCCCGGTCGCCCGGCAAGCGATGGGAAGTCCTTCGGATAAGAGACGGGAATTGCTTTCGAAATGTGTGCCGCGGCCTCAAACCGGTCCGGAACTGCCGAAACGATATCGTGGTGCACGCGAGGGCCGAAGGCATTGATCAGCCGGGCACAGCGCAGCTCCTTGCCGCCGGCGGAGAAGGTCGAATGCAAGTGCAGGATGCGCGGCCCCGCGCCAGTCGACCCGCTCATGGAACGCGGGCGAGGAGCCGGTCGATTGCGGCCACGGCCTCGGGCTCGTCCAGCGTTGGCGCATGCCCCACATCGGGGATCACGACCGTATCGGCATCACCATGGCGCGACATCATCCGTTCGAGCGTGTCGGCTTTGAGCAGGTCCGACGCCCCGCCCCGCACGATCAGCATGGGGATGCCCTTCAATGCATCGAACGCAGGCCACAGGTCGGGCGGCACCGCGCCGTCGGCATCGCGGAACGGCTCGGCGATCGCCATGTCGTAGTCGAATCCGATGCGGCCGTTCTGCTGGATCACCATGCAGCGCTTGGCCATGACCAGCCAGTCCTCGATCGCGAAGCCGGGATGCGATCCGCCGTGTACATCCTGCAGCGTGCGCGCGGCGTGCATCCACGTGGGAAAACTGCGCGCCTGCCCCACATATTCGCGAATCCGGTCGATCCCGGCAGGGTCCACCTCGGGACCGATATCGTTGAGCACCGCCGCCGCCACCCGGCCCGGCGCCATTGCCGCCAGCAGCATGGTCATGAGGCCACCCAGCGAAGTGCCGATGGAGACGAACCGGGAAATCCCCTCCTGCTCCAGCAGGGCGAGCACATCGCCGACATAGGTCAGCGGATTGTAGGTGGCGCTGTCCTTGGCGTATTCGCTGTCGCCCCGTCCGCGCATATCGAGTGCAAGCACCCGGCGGTGCGGTGCGATATGGTCGGCCAGGAGCTCGAAGTCGCGGGCATTGCGGGTCAGGCCGTGCAGGCACAACACCGGCAAGTGCGCGTCACTGCCGCCATAATCGCGGAAGTGCAGTTTGAGCCCGTCCGGGCTGGTCCAGTGCCGATCCTGGAAAGTGCTGTCCATCTGTGCGCCACTTGCCCCCTTGGCCAAAAGAACGGGGCGCCCTGCCTTGCCAGCACGGACGCCCGGCCCCACTATCGCGCGATGCGCACCGAACCGCAAGCTGCACCTTACCGGCCCGACCCGGCCATCCTGCCTCTGGCTGACTGGCTGGGAGATCCCGTTGCCGCGGCCGACTTTCCCGAGACCCGCCTGCGTTATCGCAATGACCGGTGGGACCGGGCAGTCGGGCTGGACAGCCTCGACAACGACGCCTGGATCGCGCATTTTGGCCGGTTCGCGGCCTTGCCTGACAACCTGCCGCAGCCGCTCGCCCTGCGCTATCACGGGCACCAGTTCCGCGTATACAACCCCGAGATCGGCGACGGGCGCGGGTTCCTGTTTGCCCAGATGAGGGACAGCGCGGGGCGCCTGCTCGACCTCGGCACCAAGGGATCGGGCCAGACCCCTTGGTCACGCAGCGGCGATGGCCGGCTCACCCTGAAGGGCGCGGTGCGCGAAATCCTCGCCACCGAGATGCTCGAAGCGCTCGGTGTCTACACCTCGAAGACATTCTCGGTGATCGAGACCGGGGAGCAACTCGAACGCGGGGACGAACCATCCCCGACCCGCTCTGCGGTACTGGTCCGGCTGAGCCACGGACATGTCCGCTTCGGCACCTTCCAGCGGCTGCTGGCGCTCGAACAGCGCGACGAGATGGCGCAACTGGTCGACTATTGCCTCGCGAGCTTTCCCGGCACCGAGCCGCCGGCTGGTGCCCCGGGGCGTGACGAACCGGCCGTGCGCCTGCTGCACCAGGTGGTTGAACGGATGGCCGATCTTGCTGCCAGCTGGATGGTCGCCGGGTTCGTTCACGGCGTGCTCAACACCGACAACATGAACGTAAGCGGGGAAAGCTTCGACTATGGTCCGTGGCGCTGGCTGCCACGCTGGGACCAGTCGTTCACCGCCGCCTATTTCGACCATGGCGGGCTTTACGCCTTCGGGCGGCAACCGGAAGCGGTGCACTGGAACTGTGGCCAGCTGGCAGTCGCGCTGCGCCTGCTCGCCGACGCCCCGCCACTGATCGCCGCGCTCGAACGGTTCGGGCCGCTCTACATGGCCGCCGTCGCGCGGCGGTGGTGCTGGAGACTGGGAGTTACACCGCGCGGACAGGAGCCCGACATGGCGCTGGTGGCAGCGTGCGAGAACGCGATGCGCACCAGTGGCGAAGCGCCGGACCGCTTCTTTCACCGTGCGCGGGCCGGCCGGATTGACGATCAGGCGGTGAGCGAGGCTCTGGCCGGGTATGACCCGGCCGAGCTGGAACGACAATGGTGGCAGCAAGAAGAGCCGGTCTCGCTGCTAATCGACGAAGTGGAGACGATCTGGTCAGCGATCGCCGGACGGGATGACTGGCACCCGTTCGAACAGAAAATCGATGCAATCAGGCAGCTCGGGCAGGCACTGGGCGAACCGCCCAGGCCGTCAGGCCACGCCGGCTAGCGTCGCTCCTGCGGAGCCTGCGGTACCATTTCGACCGGGCTGATGCTGATCGAGTAGATCTTCCACTGCCCCTGTTCCCACTGGTAGGTAAAATCGAAGCCGAGCGAGATCGGCCGCAGCTGGAAGATGCCGGTGACCTGGAACAGGTCCTCCCGCACCAGCCGGGGCGCTTCGAGATAGGTCGGCGGCACCAGGAAGGCGTTGGACAGTTCGAGCTGCGCGTTGCGCAAACCGGCAAAGATTTCAGAGAGGCGCGCGGCATTGTTGGCAATCTGGAACCCTTGCGACGAGATGTCCCGCAATACCGAGTAATTGCCTGAACGGTTGGCATGATCGACCGCCGCGAAGGTCGACCAGATCAGCTTGGAAAGTTCAAGCTGGCTTGGCGTCGGCCTGATCGATGGAGGGGGCTGAACCTGTGGCTGCCCCTGGACCTGCTGCACTTGTGCCTGAACCGGGCTGGCTGCGAGCCCTGCGACAGCGGCAAAGAAAAATGCCGGAGCGAAAAGCCCCGGCATCTTCCTGAATCGAGCGATCATTTTCATGACCGCAGGTGTAGCTGCTTACCAGGCGACTTGGAAGCCGCCACGTGCACCGACTTCGCCGCTGTCGAAGCCGACACCGACACCGGCCGAGAACGCGGCGTTCTCGCTGATCCGGGCCGAAATGGCGAGGGTACCGGCACCCTGGTCTTCAAAGTAGCCAACGCCGCCCGAGAGAGCGAAAGTCGTGCCCGCCGGGAGCATCGGCGATTCCATCGCCAGCGCCATCGCGACACCTTCGTTCGCACGCTCGATCGCTGCACGGTTGGCAGCAGTTTCACCAAACAGCTGGTTGATCTGGTTGGTGTGGGTCGAGGTCAGCGACTGCAGGGCAGCAATGTTGTTGGTGTTGGTGGTCACACGGGTGTTGAGGCCGCTGATCGCCGTGGTGTTCGATGCGATGTTGGTCGCATTGGTGGTGACCCGGGTATCGAGCGCGCCAATCGCCGTGGTATTGGCAGCAATATTGGTCGCGTTGGTGGCGATGTTTGCGGTATTGGTCGCAATCGCCGCAGTGTTGGCGGCAACGCTGGCGGCAGTCGCCAGCGTGGCCACGTCAGCACCCTGACCCAGCGTGCCCGAACCGTCGACCGTGGCAAGGAAGATCGTTCCGGTCTGCGCGGCCGTGCTGGCAGCGATGTCGCCCACGGTAACCGAGCTGCCGGTACCACCCAGCTTGACCTGGTCGGCACGGTTTGCGGTGGCACCGAAGCCGAGCGCCGTCGAACGGTCAAACGCGGCATTGGCGTTCTTGCCCACTGCCGTGGCATTGGCACCGGCGGCATTGGCCTGGTGGCCCGCAGCGAGGCTGAGGTTGCCGGTTGCACTGGCCTGCCAGCCGAATGCCTGGGCACCGCGACCACTGGCCACGGACTCGCCGCCCACAGCCGTCGAGTGGAAACCAGTCGACTGCGCACGATCGCCCACGGCAACAGCGTCTTCATCGCTGGCCACTGCGAGGTTGCCGACAGCAGTCGCAGTCAGCGCGCTGGCCGAAGCCTGCCACCCGAATGCGGCCGCCCCGATACCCGAAGCGACGCTTTGCGCACCGACGGCCGCACCGCCATTTGCCGACGCGGAGGCCGAAAAACCTGCAGCGACCGAATCAGCACCGGCGGCAGAAGCGGACGATCCCGACGCAAGGCTGCGCGTTCCGGCCGCACTGGCGTTACGGCCAAAGGCAGCCGAGTCAGGGCCTGCCGCACTGGACGCCAGACCAATCGCAATCGCGTTCGATCCCGAAGCAACCGACAACCGGCCGACTGCAACGGAGTTGATGCCGGAAGCAGTTGCCTGACGCCCCACAGCGGTTGCCGCGAATGCAGCAGCCGATGCGCCTGACCCCAGCGCAGTTGCGGAGGCTCCGGTCGCGTCAGCGTTCGGACCGCATGCCAGCGATGTGTCGGTACCATCGGAAGTAGCGCCACCCGTCGAATCGAGCGGGGTCACGAACAGCGCGTCATCAACAACGCCTTCGAACGCAGGGTCGCCATCATCGAGAAGGCACTCTTCGGCAGCGGCAGGAGTAGCGGTCATCGCCGTCATCGCCACGATTGCACAAGCCAGAGTCGAGCCTGAAAGGCCCAGCCCAGCAACAAATCCGGTAGTCTTACGCATCGCATTAATCTCCCAAGGCAGAAGCCTGAGCTAAAGTTTCGTCACATGCCGACGGCACTGCAACGTATGAATGCGACCCACGCTCTTTGGGGGATGACGCCTTTGCCACGGTCATGGCCGGCTTCGATTTTTTTGCCCCCTCGCACCCCATTGCTGGAGCGCAATTGCCATCCGATGTCAGGCAGATAGTGACAAACGGATGACCAACAATGTTGACCGTTTGGCGACTCGGGCTAGAAGCCCGCATCGTTAACGTAACGCTGACTATACGCCTTTGCAGGAAACACACAATAAGTCAGTCAGAAAGGGCGTCGATCGTGTCCCATTCCGATATCGTCTCTTTCGAGCCCGCCACCGGGGTCGAGTTCTGGCGCGGCAAGCCGGGTAACGTCGCCGCTGCGGTTGATCGCGCGCGGCGGGCATGGCCTGCCTGGGCAGCGCAGCCGCTGGCTACCCGAATCGAGCTGGTCCGCCGCTTTGCCAACGAAGTGCGCAAGGATGCCGAACGTCTGGCCGAAACGATTGCCCGGGAAACCGGCAAGCCGCTGTGGGAAGCACGGACCGAGGTCGAATCGGTTGTCGCCAAGGTCGATATCTCCGTCACTGCCTATGCCGAGCGAACCGGACAGAAGAAGCTCGACAGCGCGCTGCAGGGATCGGCGGCGGTCCGGCACAAACCGCATGGTGTCATGGCCGTGCTCGGGCCGTACAATTTTCCCGCCCACCTGCCCAACGGGCACATCGTCCCGGCATTGATCGCGGGCAATGCGGTGATCTTCAAGCCGAGCGAGAAGACACCTGCCACGGCCGAGCGGCTGATGGCCTGCTTCAACCGGGCCGGCATCTCTGCTGCGGTTGCCCAGTTGCTGATCGGCGGGCCGCAGGAAGGCCAGGAACTGGTCGCGCACCCAGGGATCGACGGAGTCCTGTTCACGGGTTCAGCGCGCGCCGGTATTGCCATCAACAAGAAGCTGGCGACCAATCCGGGCAAGATCGTGGCGCTGGAAATGGGCGGCAACAACCCGATCGTGGTCATGGACACGCCCAAGATCTCCGACGCGGCAGTGCTGATTGTCCAGTCCGCCTTCACCAGCGCCGGCCAGCGCTGCACGGCTGCACGGCGCCTGATCGTCAAGGACAGCATGTATGATGCCCTGATCAGCGAGGTCAAAGCCCTTGCGAGCCGGATCATCGTGGGTGAACCGTTTGCCGAACCAGCCCCCTTCATGGGCCCGGTGATCGATAACGACGCCGCCGACCAGCTGGTGGAAAGCTTCCTCTATTTCCTCTCCAATGGCGGCAAGGCGATCCGCCACATGACCCGCCCGTCGGACGACCTGCCGTTCCTCACGCCAGGAGTCATAGACGTGACCGCGCTCAAGGACCGGCCCGATGTCGAACTGTTCGGGCCGCTGCTTCAGGTCGTGCGCGTCAGTGACCTGGATGAAGGCATTGCCGAGGCCAACCGGACCCGGTTCGGCCTGTCCGCCTCGCTGATCGGCGGCAGCCCGCAGGATTACAGCCGGTTCTGGGCCAATGTCCGCGCAGGGGTGATCAACTGGAACCGGCCGACCAACGGCGCATCTTCGAAGGCGCCGTTCGGCGGCCTTGGCCTGTCAGGCAATCACCGCCCCTCCGCCTACTACGCGGCGGACTATTGCGCCTATCCCGTGGCCAGCACTGAAATGGAGCAGCCGCGCGCCAGCGTGGGCGTAGGCTTCAGCGAAGGCTGACCGCCGGACCCGCAGCATGGATCAGGTCAACTTCCTGACCGGCCAGCAGCGACGGGCGGATTTCGACGACCATGACCGAACCGGCTTTGCGACTGGTAAGGCGCGAGACCTTGCCGTTGCTACGATAAGTGGCGGTGAAGCCTTCTTTCCGCGCGAGCGTGGCATAAAACCGCATGATCTCGTCTGACGGCACCGGGCTGACATAACGGACCGCACGCAGCGCGCAGTCACTGCCATCCCGGCCCAGCGCCTCGGTCACCGAACCACGGGGATAGACGGGCAGGCTGGCGGGCAGGCTGGCCGCCCAGTTCGCTGACATCTTCACCCCGCTCAGGCACGCCTCCGGTTTGACCATGGCCGACACAACATCATCCAGCAGGACAAGCGGCGACTCGCCGGGATCGCCATCCAGCGTTTCTGCTTCCGGGAGTTCGATCAACTGATCGCGCCCGCCCACCAATGCGATTGCTCGGTCCTGCGCATCGCGCACCGCGTCGGGGCTGTCGACCAGCGCAGGAAGCGAATGGTCGCGCGATGCGGTGAGCGCCGCGTTGGCCTCGTTCAGGCCGGCAAGGTCCGGATCGGTCATCAGCATGGCATCAAGTGACCGGGCAACAGCGGGGTCGAGTTCATCGACCTTGCCCGCTGGCTCGTCCGCGCCTTGACACGCCGCAAGCACGAGCGTGCATGCGATCGCCAGCAGCGTCGCCGAAGATTGGCATCGGACCATGCAGGCCGGTTACCGCAGGATGGTTAATTTCACCCTAGCAGAGAAAAGTTGAAGGCGCCCCGTGGCACGAGGCCAGAGGCGCCTTCCGCGGCTCGGTGGAAGCCGCGCCGCGACCTGCGGTGGGGCAGGTCGAAGCTTGTTCCGGTTTAGCGGCAGCGGCTCCCGCCACGATCAATCTCGCGGCCAAGCAAGGCGCCTCCCGCTGCACCAAGAATGGCGCCAAGCGTGCGGTCACCGCGCCGACCGGCGACTTCGCGGCCAAGCAGCGCGCCAGCCGCTGCGCCGATCACCAGGCCGGTGGTGCCGTCCTTGCGGCGACAGTAAGTGCGACCGTCGCGGCCCTGCCACACGCGGGTGTCGCGATAGATCGGCTCGTCATAGTAGCTGCGGTCATATCCGCGGCCGTAGTTGTAATCGTTGTAGTGACGGTAGCGGTCACGCCGGTTGGCGGCGGTGTCGTGGTGGTCGGCTCCGGCATGGGGCAGCCACGCAACCGCTTCCGCCGGGCCGTGCGCAGCGGAAGGGGTTGCGAAAGCCAGCGCCGGGGCAGCAAGCGCTATGGCAGCGAAAGTGGACTTCAGGGGGCTCATGCTTCGTCCTTTCCCTTGGCAAGGAGCGGAGTGTCAGGAGGACGTGCCGCTCGGGTAGGTTCAGGTTTACGCCCGCTTTCCTGAACGCCGTGCAACCGCGCGTACAGAATTGCGTTTTGCGACGAAGCGAAGAAATCCATCGATGGAATGAGGCTTGCCCGAAGGCCCGGCTGCGCCTAGCGCCCGCCGATGGACCGTGACCGTTCCCTGCCACCGTCGTCCGGTCTGGCCCCTGCCCTTGCCGCCTATTTCATCTGGGGTTTCCTGCCGGTCTATCTGCTGCTGGTGCGCAATGTGCCCGCCTTCGAGTTTGTCGGCTGGCGCATCATCTGGACCCTGCCGATCTGCCTGCTGATCGTCGCGATCCGGCAACAGGGGCCAGACCTGCGCGCTGCGCTGGCCGACCGCCGCAGCTTGATGACCCTCACCGGCAGCGCGCTGCTTATCGCCACGAACTGGTTCGTTTACGTCTGGGCGATCCAGCGCGGCGAGGTGCTGGCGGCGAGCCTGGGCTACTACATCAATCCCCTGCTCAACGTCTTGCTCGGGACGCTTTTCCTCGGCGAGCGGCTGACACGGTTGCAATGGCTCGCGGTGGCACTGGCGGCGTGCGGCGTGGCCTTGCTGCTGGCAGGCGCGCTGACGACGCTGTGGATCAGCCTGAAGCTGGCGACCAGCTTCGCCTTGTACGGTTTGCTCAAGAAGCAGGTTACAGTCGGCTCGCTGCCCGGCCTGACGATCGAGA